>JAGOVZ010000192.1 GCA_018060485.1 Ottowia sp.
AGCTTGCGCGCGCGCTCCCAGTAGCGCACGGTGATGTCGAGCACGAATTCCTCGTCCCACGTCAGGAAGGCGTCGCGCATCAGGCTGGCGATGTCGTAGCTGGCGGGACCGTAGACGGCGTCCTGGAAGTCGAGCACGCCGAGCGTGTCGTCCGATGACGCCATCAGGTTTCGGGGCATGAAGTCACGGTGCACGTAGACCTGCGGCGCGGCCAGGTTGCGCGCCACGATGAGGTCGAAGGTCTTGTCCAGCGTCTCTCGCAGCGCGCCTTCCACGGCCACGCCGCGGTGCTTGGCCAGATACCAGTCGGGGAACAGCGCCAGCTCGCGCCGCAACAGGGCTTCGTCATAGGGCGGCAGGTCGCCCGGGCGACTGGCTTGCTGCCATTTCAATAGCGCATCAACGGCTTGGCTGTAGCGCGGGCGGTTGTTTTCAGGCCGATCGCGGTCGATCTCTTCCATCATCGTGCGGCTGCCCAGGTCGGTCAGCAGCATGAAGCCCTGCGGCTCGTCCCAATCCAGCACGCGCGGCACATTCAGCCCGGCGGCCTGCATCAGGCCGGCGACATGCACGAAAGGCGCGCAGTTCTCGTGCGTGGGCGGCGCGTCCATCACGATGCGGGTGGCGCCGTCTTCGGCGTCCAGCCGCAGGTAGCGGCGGAAGCTGGCGTCGGCCGAGGCGATGCGCAGGCTGCCGGGCCGCAAGCCCTCGCGCGGGGCCACGCGCGCCAGCCAGGCGGCAAAGGCCTCGGCGCGCGCCGGGTCGTCCCAGGTGGGGGCGACGGCGGCCGGGGCAGTGGAAACGGAAGGTGTCGGGGGGGCCGGGGGCGCGTCGCTCATGGATAATCGATTCTATAGAGCGAGCCGCCTCCCGCACCGGGCCAGCGCTTGCGCATTCTTGACCCATCCGCAGTGCAGGCTTCGCTGGCTAACCCTCTTTTCTCGACCGATGCGTCGCGCCCCGCGCGGGCGGCGGCTTCGGCCGGACTGCGCCCGGTGGCGCTGGCGGTGCTCACGCTGCTGGCGGCGCCCGCGCTGGCGCAGACGTCCGCGCCGCTGCAGTTGCAGGCCACGCCGCTGCTGGCCGAAAAGCTGCCGGCCAACGTCAACGCGCCTTCGGTGGTGCTGGGCGATCGCATCAGCGGCCGCACCGAGCTGGAGACGGTGATCGAAGGCAACGCCGAGCTGCGCCAGCCCGGCATGGTGGCGCGCGGCGACAAGCTGGTGTACGACCAGGCGACCGATGTGGTGACGGCCACCGGCGGCGTGCGCGTCAACCGCGAGGGCGACCGCTACACCGCCACCTCGGGCAAGATCAAGGTGGATGCGGTGGAAGGCTTCTTCCTGCAGCCGACCTACGAGTTCATCGCCAACGGCGCGCACGGCCAGGCCGAGCGGCTGCAGTTGCTGGACCGCGACCGTTCCACCGTCTTTCAAGGCACCTACACCACCTGCCAGCGCCAGGACGGCGCCGACTGGCGGCCCGACTGGATCCTGCGCGCCGACCGGCTGGAGCTGGACCGCGAGGACGACGAGGGCCGCGCGCACGGCGCGGTGCTCGAGTTCAAGGGCGTGCCGATCCTGCCGATGCCGACCATGAGCTTTCCGCTTGGCGAGCGGCGCAAGTCCGGCTGGCTGCCGCCAACCATCGGGCTCGACAACAAGAGCGGCCTGAACCTGTCGGTGCCCTATTACTGGAACATCGCGCCCAACCGCGACGCCACCTTCACGCCCACGGTGATGCTGCGGCGCGGAGTCGACGTGCAGGGCGAGTTCCGCTACCTCGAAAACAACTACAACGGCCGCATCAACGCCAACCTGATGCCGAACGACCGCCTGCGCGACGGCCGTGACCGCTGGGGCTACTTCGTGCGCCACAACGGCACGCACGACACCGGCATCGCGGCCATCGGCAACGTCGGCGTGGGCCTCAACCTCAACCGCGTGAGCGACAACGACTACTGGCGCGACTTCACGGGGCGCGGCCTGTCGCTGACCACGCGCCTGCTGGCCAACGACGGCGCCGTGAGCTGGGGCCGCGGCGACTTTTCGGCCAGCGTGCGCGCGCTCAAGTGGCAGACGCTGCAAGACGTCAGCGCGCCCATCGTGCCGCCCTACGACCGGCTGCCGCAGGTGGCCGCGCGCTGGGGCCGCATCAATGACCGCGGGTTTGACTATTCGGTCGAAGGCGATTTCACGCGTTTCCGGGCCGACAGTTTCTGGACCCGCCAGCCCAATGCCGACCGCACTTTCATGCAGGCGCAGGTGGCGCGGCCGTTCACGCGGCCGTGGGGCTTTTTCACGCCCAAGGTGCAACTGCACGCCAGCCAGTACCAGTTTGACCGCCCCTTGAGCGACGGCCGCACCTCGGCCGGCCGCGTGCTGCCCACGCTCAGCCTCGACGGCGGGCTGGTGTTCGAGCGCAGCGCCAGCTACTTTGGCCGCGCCTTCACGCAGACGCTGGAGCCGCGCCTGAAGTACGTCTACACGCCGTACCGCGACCAGAGCCTGCTGCCCAACTACGACACCGGCGCGTACGACTTCAACTTTGCCACCATCTGGGCCGAAAACGCCTTTGCCGGCCACGACCGCATCGTCGACAACAACCTGGTCACCGCCGGCCTGACCACGCGCCTGCTCGACCCCGATACCGGCGTCGAGGCGGTGCGGCTGGGCATCGCGCAGCGCTATCGTTTTTCGGGCCAGCAGGTGGTGCTGCCGGGCGGCACGCCGACGGCCAAGGGCTGGTCCGACATCATGCTGGGCGCTTCGCTCAACTGGCACGAGAGCTGGGGCTTCGACAGCGTGATCCAGTACAACCCGGACACCGGCCGCAACACCCGCACCACGCTGCAGGCGCGCTATTCGCCGGGGCCGTATCGCACCGTCAGCATGGCGTATCGCCACCAGCGCGACCTGAACAGCAAGTACATCGACTTCGGCTGGCAATGGCCGCTGAGCGGTCTGCTCGGCGGGCGTGACGAGCTGGACAACAAGGCCCCAGCCCGGCGCGCCGGCGGCAACGGCAGCTGCAGCGGCCGCTGGTACGGCGTCGGCCGCCTGAACTACAGCATCCAGGAGAAGCGGCTGGTCGACGGCATCCTGGGTCTCGAATACGATGCCGGCTGCTGGATCGGCCGCGTGGTGGTGGAAAAGCTCAACAGCTCCATCAGCTCGTCGACCAAGCGCATCATGTTCCAGATCGAATTCGTCGGCCTGTCGCGCCTGGGCACCAACCCGCTGCGCACCTTGCGCAACAGCATTCCGCGTTATCAGGTGCTGGGCGAGGAAACCACGCCGCCGAGCCGCTTCTCAGCGTATGAGTAACCCGCCTGAGTCGCTGCACGCCCTTGCCCCGGACGGGCAACGCCGCCAGCGGCCGGGCACAGTCCGCTCCGCGGCGGCCGCTGGCACGGCCGGCTCCGCGGCCATTTGTGCTGCGCACAGCGAAGCCATTCCAACCATGACCTCATCACGCTCCCATCCCGCCCACCGCGCCCGCTGGGCACTGCTGCCCCTGCTGTGCGCACTGTGCGCGTTGCCAGCCGAGGCGCAAACCAGCGGCAGCGCCGGCGAGCGCAAGGCGGCGCCCACGGCGGCGAAGAAGCAGGCGCCGCGCAAACCGGCGCGCAAGCCAGCGGCGCGCCCGGCGCCCAAGGCCGCGCCGGCCCCTGCGCCGGTGGAACCGGCCGCGACCGCCGCACCTGCGTCCGCGCCGGCCGCACCGCCGGTCGCCAGCGCGCCCACCGGCCCGCGCGAGGCCGATTTCATCGTCGCGGTGGTCAACACCGAGCCGGTCACCAACAACGAGGTGCGCGCGCGCATGGCCCGCATGCAGCGCCAGCTCAACGAGCGCGGCCAGCCGATGCCGCCCAGCGCCGCGCTGCAAAAGGAAGTGCTGGAACGCCTGATCGCCGAGCGCGCCCAGCTGCAATATGCGCGGGACATGGGCCTGAAGATCGACGACGCCGCGCTGACGCAGGCCGAGCTGTCCATCGCACGCCAGAACCAGTTGCAGACCGTCGAGCAGCTCTACCAGCGCATCCAGTCCGAGGGCATTGCCGTCAAGGATTTTCGCGACGACGTGCGCAACCAGGTGCTGCTGGCGCGCCTGCGCGAGCGCGAGATCGAGCCCAAGCTGAAGGTCACCGATGCCGACATCGATGCCTTCATCCGCGAACAGACCGGCGTGCGCGCCGGCGGCATGGACCTGAACATGGCCATGATCCTGGTCGCCACGCCCGAGCGCGCCAACGCGGCCGAGCTGGCCCGCCTGCAGGCGCGCGCCGACGAGGTGGCGCGCCGCGCCAAGGGTGGCGAAGACTTCGCCAAGCTGGCAGCCGAATTCTCCGACGCCAACAACCGCGGCCGCGACGGCGGCGTGCTGGGCCTGCTGCCGGCCGACAAGTACCCCGAGCTGTTCCAGCGCAGCGTGCAGCGCGCGCGCGTGGGCGAAGTGGTGGGGCCGGTGCGCTCGGGCGCCGGTTTTCACGTGCTGAAGCTGCTGGAGCGCAAGCAGAACAACGACCTGCCCGACGTCAAGATACCGCAGACCCACGTGCAGCACATCCTGCTCAAGACCGGCCCGTCGCAAAGCGAGCAGGTGGCGCGCGAGCGCGCGGCCGACTTCAAGCGCCGCATCCAGTCCGGCCAGGCGACTTTCGAGCAGCTGGCGCGGCAGTACTCGCAGGACGACAGCGCCAAGGAAGGCGGCGACCTGGGCTGGGCCGCACCCGGCCAGTTCGTGCCCGAGTTCGAGCAGGCCATGAACAACCTGAACGACGGCCAGGTCAGCGACCCGGTGGTCAGCCGCTTCGGCGTGCACCTGATCCGCGTCGACGGCCGGCGCGAGCAGGTGCTGACCAGCGCCGAACAACGCCAGCTGGCGCGCAACATGCTGCGCGAGAAGAAGGCGCAGGAAGCCTTCGAGACCTGGGCGCGCGAGGTGCGTGGGCGGGCGTATGTGGAATACCGCGATCCGCCG
>JAGOVZ010000193.1 GCA_018060485.1 Ottowia sp.
GGGTTCATGTGCTTCAGGCGGTGCTGCAGCGCCTCCAACTCCTGCGGGCTGACCAGATCGGCCTTGCTGATGAAGATCTGGTCGGCAAACCCCACCTGGCGTTGCGCCTCGACCCGGTCGTTCAGCTGCTGCGCGGCGTGCTTGGCGTCGACCAGGGTGACGATGGCGTCCAGCAGATAGGCCTCGGCGATCTCGTCGTCCATGAAGAAGGTCTGCGCCACCGGGCCGGGGTCGGCCACGCCGGTGGTCTCGATCACCACGCGCTCGAAATCCAGCGCGCCGCTGCGCTTCTTGGCCGCCAGGTCGGCCAGCGTGGCGCGCAGGTCCTCGCGGATGGTGCAGCAGATGCAGCCGTTGCTCATCTGGATGATCTGCTCTTCGCTGTCGGCGACCAGGATGTCGTTGTCGATGTTCTCCTCGCCGAACTCGTTTTCGATCACGGCGATTTTCTGGCCGTGCGCCTCGGTCAGCACGCGCTTGAGCAGCGTGGTCTTGCCCGAGCCGAGAAAGCCCGTGAGGATGGTGGCGGGAATCAGTGACATGTCGAAAATGCGCGCGGACCGGGTGGCCGGCGCGAAACAGCGTGAAAAAGGGCAGTGTATCCCCCACCATTGCCGGCGGTCAGCGTGACGGAATGCCTGGCGTCTGGCGTGCTGCTCGTGATGTACTCGGCCCGGTGCTGTCCACGTCGATGTCAGGGAGAACAAACGCAGCGCAGCCGCCGACCATGGCATGGGCTCGGTGGCTGCGCGCGTTTTGCTTGCTGCTGGCGGCGGCTTGCCTGGGCGGCTGGTTTGTGCCGACCGCGGCGCACGCGCTCACGCCGCTCACGCTGGACGGCAGCTCGCAGTTTCCGGCCCGGCTGGGCGCCGGCGGCGAGTTTCTGCTCGACCCCGGCGGTCGCGCCACCATCGAGCAGGTGGCGGCGCAATCGTCCTTCTTCTTCTGGCGACCGACCCAGCTCGACCGCGTTTACCCGGTGGGCGATGGCCAGGCGCTGTGGATCCGCTTCGTGCTGGCGCCGCGATCAGAGCGCGAGCACTGGTACCTCGAGATCCCTTTCGCCAACCTGGACCGCGCCACGCTGTACGCCCGCGGCGCCGACGGCACCTGGCAATCGCGCACCGCTGGCGACCACGTGCCGGTGGTCGACTGGCCGGTGCCCGGGCGCCAGCCGGTGCTGCCGCTGACACTGTCCAGCACGCAGCCGACCGAGCACCTGCTGCGCATCGAGCACGCCTTTGCCACCTCGGTGCCGATGATGCTGACCAACGAGCACCA
Source organism: Ottowia sp. (assembly GCA_018060485.1). GTDB lineage: Bacteria > Pseudomonadota > Gammaproteobacteria > Burkholderiales > Burkholderiaceae_C > Ottowia. Next base: position 1,282 of record JAGOVZ010000193.1, read on the forward strand.
GGTGCTGATGCGCGAGCGCGTGGTGACCATGGGCCTGGGCATCTACTTCGGCATCACCCTGCTGGGCTGCGTGATGGCGCTGGCGGCGGCGGTGTGGATGCGCGATCTGGCCTCTGCCCTGTTCGTGCCGCCCACGCTGCTGCTGGGCCTCTCGGCCGCCAGCTTTGCCGGCATCAACGGCTGGCTGCTGTGGCCGCGCCACGCGGCGTGGAACGACCTGTCGGCCTTTGCCCTGCCCACGCTGGCGCTGGTGACCATGCTGATTTTTGTCAGCGTGGCCACGGCGTTCGGCACCCGGGCGCCGCGTGCGCGCTGGTGGCCTTGGGCCTTGGCCGGCGCCGGCGTGGCGGTGACTGCGGCGCTGCCATTTCTGTCCGACGCCGCCTCGGCGCGCGCCACCGCCGTCGTCTGCACGGCGCTGCTGGTGGGCTGCATCGCGGTGCCCGCGTGGGCCTGGTGGCGCGGCGGCGACCGCCATGCGCTGGGCTTGCTGATCGGCATGGTGTGCTTGGCCGGGCCGGCCACCACCCACGTGCTGCGCCTGGTCTCGGTCATGCCGACCGGGCTGATCTCGCGCTTCGTGTTGCTGTCCGGCGCCGCCTTGCAACTGGCGGCGGTGATGGTGACGCTGCTCTGGCGCGGGCGCGACCGCAGCCTGACGCGCCAGCGCATGCGCGGCCTGGACCGCGCCGACCCGGCCACCGGCCTGGCCACGCAGGCCGTGGTGCGCGAGCAGTTGCGCCGCATGACGGCGCGCGCCCAGCGCCAGGAGCACGCCTACGCCGTGCTGCTGATCGACCTGGTGAACCTGGCCGAAGTGCGGCACAAGTTCGGCCGCCGCGCCTGGCAGGAACTGCCGCTGCGCCTGGCCGACCGCCTGCTGGCCAACATGCGCGAGGTCGACACCGTCGGCCGCCTGAGCGACACGCGCTTCGTGATGTTGATGGACGGCCCGATCACCGCCGACACCGCCAGCCGGCTGGCGCAGCAGATCCTGGCGCAATGCCTGCGCCCGATCCGTGGCCGCCCCGAAGGCTGGACGCCGCGCGTGCGCATGGCCCTGGGCGTGCTGCCGCGCGACGGGCAAGACCCGCGGGGGGTGCTCGATCAGCTGGCGATCATGCTGGACACCGTCGCGCCGGGCGACAGCCGCGCGCTGTTTCAGCGCGTGTAGCGCGTGTAGGGCGTGTTGCGCGTGTTGCGCGGCGGCCAGCCCATATTTTTCAGGCTTTTTAGCCCGCTGGCGCACGTCACATCAGCGCAGGCAGCTATCTTTTACATAGTAACGCCCGTCTGCAATGGACAGCGGCTTTGACGCGCCGCTGCCACATCCGCCGGCCACGATGCCCCAAAACCGGGAAAAATGTGCGCCTTGGCAGGGTTTTCATCCGGTCCATCTCGGGCGCAATCGAAGTATTTTGGTATTTTGGCTTACTGTTGTTGCAACTCATCGGAGAATCCGTCATGCGCGCCCTGCTTCGCTGCCTGCCCATCCTGCTCGCCCTGACCCCCACGCTGGGCTTCTCGCGCGACCTCATCCTCGGTATCAGCGAAGGCACCTCGGGTGGTACCGACCACGCGCGGGTCATGCTCAAGTACGGCGGCCTGGCCAAGTCATTGAGCAGCGCGTTGAAATCCGAGGTCAAGGTGGTGTTCGTGCGCGAATTCGCCCAGCTCGAAGACGGCATGAAGACCGGCAGGCTCGACCTGGCCATGGCGCGGCCGAGCGACTTTCCAGCCCGCGGACTGCGCGACTACGGCTACCAGTACGTCGCCACGGCCAAGCCTGACGGCCAATGCCTGATCGTCGTGCCCAAGGATTCGCCCATCCAGTCGCTGGGCGAGATCAAGGGCCAGAAGATCGCGATGCCGGAGAAGGTGTCGTACATGAGCAAGTTCTGCACCGCCGAGTTGCGCCACAACGGCATCGACGTCGACAAGGAAGCCGTGACCTACGTGCGCGAGCAGGAGGCGGTGACCTTCTACATCACCAACGGCTTCGCCAAGGTGGGCGCCCTGGCCTCCTACTCAGGCGCCGCGCGCAAATGGGCCAAGGAAGGCGGCCAGATATTGCACAAGAGCGTGCCGCAGCCCTACTTTCCGCTGATTGCGAAGAAGGACTTCACCAAGGCCGAGATCGCCGCGATGCAGAAGGCCTTGACCGACCTGCCCGCCTCGCCCGACGGCGAAGCGGTGCTCAAATCCATCGGCATCGCCAGCTTCGACACCACCAGCGAGCCCAAGCTGCGCCAGTTGCTCGATTGGCTCGGCTGCAAGGACGGCGCCTGCGCCGCCGGCAAGAAGTAGCGCGCCGCGTTCAGCGCCGCCGCGCACGCGGGTGCGCCGCGTCGTAGGCTTTGGCCAGATGCTGAAAATCCAGCCGCGTGTAGACCTGCGTGGTGCCGATGTGCGCGTGGCCCAGCAGCTCTTGCACCGCGCGCAGGTCGCTGCTGGACTGCAGCACGTGGCTGGCAAACGAATGGCGCAGCATGTGCGGGTGCACCGGCGTCGCGAGACCAGCCAGCAGGCTGCGGCGCTTCAGGCGCTGCCAGATCGATTGCGGCGTCAAGCGTGTGCCGCGCCGGCCGATGAACAGCGCCATGGCGGCATCGCCCTGGCCCGCCACCTGGTCGCGCAGCGCCAGCCAGCGCTGCAGCGCCGCCAGCGCCTGAGTGCCCAGCGGCACGCCGCGCCGCTTGCTGCCCTTGCCCTGCACCTGCACCTCGGCCGACGGCAGGTCGATCCAGCCACGCCCGGCGCGCTGTGCGGCGTCGCTGGCCGCCACGTCCAGGCCGACCAGTTCGCCCACGCGCAGCCCGCTGCCGTAGAGCAGCTCGACCATGGCGGCGTCGCGCGCTTCCAACCACGGGTCATCGTCTTCGGCCACGTGATCGGCCAGCTGCACCGCTTCGTCGACGCCCAGCGCCTTGGGCAGCGGGCGCGCCTGCCTGGGTGCGCGCACGTCCTGCACCGGGTTGGCGCTGATCTGGCCTTCGCGCCCCAGCCAGGTGTAGAAGCCGCGCCAGCCCGAGAGGATGAGCGCAATGCCGCGCCCGCTGCGCCCGCCGGCGTGCATTTGCGCCACCCAGCGGCGCACGTGGTGGTTCTGCACCGCCGTCAGCGCGATGCCGGACTGGGCGGCTGCCGTCATCAGCTTGTGCAGGTCTTCGCTGTACAGCGCCAGCGTGCGCGGCGCCAGGCGTTTTTGCACCCGCGCGTGCTCCAGGTAGCGCTCGGTCAGCGCGGCCTGGGTGGTGTCAAGGGTCGATGGCTCTGCTTGCATGCTATTTCAATGATAGCTGCTCGCGCTTGTCCTGCAAGCGCCAGCGGCCCAAATCATTGAAATGCGTTGCGGCGGCGCGGTCAGGTGTCCCGCACGCGCGACAGCGCCGCGCTGGCCAGCTCGCCGATGCGTTCGAGAAAATCCGTCGCCATGCCGGCCTGGTAGCGCTGGCTGTCGGGCGAGGCCAGCACCAGCAGGCCGAATGCCGGGCTGGCGGCGCCGGCGCGCAGCGGAATCAGCGTGAGCGACGCGGCGGCTTCCGGGTCGTCCAGCCACTGCACGGCGTCGAAGCCGGCGTTGACGCCGCAGTACGGCGTGGTGAGCGAGCCGGCCAGGCTTTTCACGTCGTCGCTGGCGCCTTGCGCAAAGGGCTCGTCGGCGTAGACCTCGGCCACGTCCCACA
>JAGOVZ010000194.1 GCA_018060485.1 Ottowia sp.
GCCAGCACGCCGCCGTGGTAGCCGCCCTTGAAGACCAGCACCTTGCGCCGCCCGGTGTGGGCGGTGGCGGTGGCCAGCGCCATCAGGTTGGCCTCGGTGCCCGAGTTGGTGAAGCGCAGCAATTCCATGGCCGGAAAGCGCCGCTGCACCTCGCGCGCCAGCGCACCTTCGCGCGTGGTGTGCGACGACAGGCTGAGGCCGCCGGCCAGTGCCTCGGTGATGGCGGCGCGGATCGCCGGCTCGGAATGGCCATAGAGCCCGGCGGTGAACTCGCCCAGTGCGTCCAGGTAGCGGTGGCCATCGGCGTCCCACAAGTAGCAGCCCTCGCCGCGCGCCATGGCGGGCGGAAACGGCGCGAAGAACAGCACGCTGCGCGTGTTGCCGCCGGGCAGCGCCTGCAACGCGTCGGCGTGGATGCGCGCGCTTTGCGGGTGGGCAGCGCGGTAGCGCTCCACCGCGTCGGCCAGGGCTTGATCGAGGTCGTTCATGGGGGTGCTCCTTCAACGCAAACGGGCGGGCGAAACGGCTGCGGGATCAACGCCGTGACGCACCAGTTCGTCGGGCAAGGCGCAGCCTTCGATCAGGCTGGCCGCCAGCAGGCTGGCGCCGGCCGCGCTCTGAATACCGTAGCCGCCCTGCGCGGCGAGCCAGAAGAATTGCGGCACGGCTTCGTCAAAACCAATCACGATTTCGCCATCGCGCACGAAGCTGCGCAGCCCCGCCCAGGTGGCCGTGGGGCGGCGAATTTCCAGCGTCGTCGCTTCCTGGATGGCGTGGATGCCCATGGCGATGTCCAGTTCTTCGGGCTGCACGTCGTGCGGTGCCACCGGGTCGGCGTTGGCGGGCGAGCCGAGCAACTGGCCGGCATCGACCTTGATGTACCAGCCTTCGTCGACATCCGCCACCATCGGCCAGTTGGACACGTCCACGCCTTCGGGCGCGCGAAAGGTGAAGGCGCTGCGGCGGCGCGGCTCCAGGCCGATGGGCGCGGCGCCGAACAGCGCGGCCACCTCGTCGGCCCAGGCGCCGGCGGCATCGACCACGGTGCGCGCTTGCACGACATCGCCGTTCGACAGCGTGACGCGCCAGGCGTCGCCCGTGCGCGTGGTCTCAGTGGGCACGGCGCCCGTGAGCAGCCGTGCACCGGCCTGCCGCGCGCCGCGCAGAAAGCCTTGCAGCATGGCGTTGACGTCGATGTCGTAGCCGTGCACGTCCAGCAGGGCTTGATCAAACAAATCGGGCTTCAGCGCAGGTGCAACAAGCGCAAGCTGCTCTTTATTCAGTAGCGAGAGCTGCGTGCCCGTGGCTTCCAGCTCGGCCTGCATGGCGGCCAGCGAGGCGTGCTGAGCCGGCGTGGCGACAAACAGCGCCTGGCGCGGCGCCAGCAGCGGCTGATCGGCAAAGCCTGGCGGCGGGTGCAAGTAGAAGTCGCGGCTGGCGCGCGTCAGCGCCCGCACGCCGGGCGGGCCGTAGCTTTCCATGAACATGGCCGCCGAGCGGCCGGTGCTGTGCATGCCGGGCTGGGATTCGCGCTCCAGCAGCAGCACCGCTTGACCGCCGCGCGCCAGCCGCCAGGCCAGGGAACTGCCGGCGATGCCGGCGCCGATGATGAGCACGTCGCATGTCTGCATGAGCCATTCTGGCACGCAGGGCACAAAAAAGCCCGGCGCGCGGCCGGGCTGAATGCGAAGTCGAAAGTGGGTCAGGCCGCCACGCGCACTGCTCGTAATTTCAGCGAAAAGTCACGCAGAGCGGCGATGCCGCTTTCTTCGGCGCGGTGGCACCAGGCTTGCAGATCGGTCACCAGCTGCTCGCGCGTGCGGCCGGTGTTGAGCCACAACTGGCGCAGTTCTTCGCGCATGGTGACCATCTTGTCGAGTGCGGGGTAAGCCGCTCGCGCCTCGGCCAGTTGAGGCACGGCGGCGGCGGGCACCTTTTCGGCGTCGCGGTGCAACCAACGGCGGGCCGAGCGCAGCGCGCCGCTGGCATCGGCGGCCTCGGTCTGCTGCGCGAACACGGCGCGCATCTGGCGCGCGTAGCTGGCCATGACTTCGTAGCGGTGGGCGATCAGCGCCTCCAGCGTCTGGTCGTCGGCCACCGGGCGCACGGCGCCGTAGGCCAGGCGCGGCGGCGTCTTCTTGGGCTGCGCCAGGCCCAGCTTGTTGAGCACGGTGATGTACATCCAGCCGATGTCGAACTCGTACGGCTTGACCGAGAACTTGGCCGACGTGGGGTAGGTGTGGTGGTTGTTGTGCAGCTCTTCGCCGCCCACGATCAAGCCCCAGGGCGAGACGTTGGTGGAAGCATCCTGCGCCTCGAAGTTGCGGTAACCCCAGAAGTGGCCCACGCCGTTGATGACGCCCGCGGCCCAGAACGGAATCCACGCCATCTGCACGGCCCACAGCGCGGCGCCCAAGGCGCCGAACAAGGCCATGTCGATGATCAGCATCAGGCTCACGCCGAGCACCGAATGGCGCTCGTACACGTGGCGCTCCATCCAGTCGCTGGGCGTGCCGTGGCCGTAGCGCGAAAGCGTGTCGGGGTTCCTGGCTTCGGCGCGGTACAGCTCGGCGCCCTGCCACATGACTTTTTTCAGGCCGTGGATTTGCGGGCTGTGCGGGTCTTCGGCCTGCTCGCACTTGGCGTGGTGCTTGCGGTGGATGGCCGTCCACGCCTTGGTCGTCATGCCGGTGGTCATCCACAGCCAGAAGCGGAAGAAGTGTTGCACCGCCGGGTGCAGATCGAGCGCGCGGTGCGCCGAATGGCGGTGCAGATACAGCGTGACGCTGACGATGGTGATGTGCGTCAGCACCAGGCCAATCAGCAGCACCTGCCACCAGGCCAGTTGCAGCAGGCCGCCGGACAGCCAGTCGATGGCGGCGGACAGCAGGGAATCGGGAGACAGCGTCATCAATCAAACATCTTTCGCTGAGCATCCGCCAGCGTGGCGGTCCGGGTCGTGGGCATGGCGCTTTTCACGCCGCGCCAACCGGGGTTGGACGGCGCTTGCGCACAATCGTTCGATTCTAGGGAGACCGTTTTGCAACGGGGCGTTTGCACCCCGATTTGCGGGGGTGTGGCGCGCGATGGGGCGCGCTTTTGTGCAGTTTGCCCGCCCGGCGCTTCAGGCACGGCGCTGCCAGGCGGCAGCAAAGAAGCCGTCGGTGGCGTGCCGGTGCGGCCACAGGCGCAGGTATTGCCCGGGCACATCGCCCTCGGCCGCGCACAGGCTGGCCGCATCGGGCACCTTGAGCGACTGCAGGATGTCCGCCACGTTGAGCGGCTCAAAGTCGGCGTGCGCGGCGCTGAAGGCCTGCGCAATGGCCTCGTTTTCGGCCGGCAACAGACTGCAGGTGGCGTACACCAGCCGACCGCCGGGCTTGAGCAGGCGCGCGGCGCTTTCCAGAATGGCCTGCTGCTTGGCGCTGAGTTCGGCCACGTCGTCGGGCGACTGGCGCCACTTCAGATCGGGGTTGCGCCGCAGCGTGCCCAGGCCCGAACACGGCGCATCGACCAGCACGCGGTCGAACTTGCCCTTCAGCCGCTTGATGCGCTCGTCGCGCTCGTGCGCGATGCCGACCGGGTGCACGTTGCTGAGGCCGCTGCGCGCCAGGCGCGGTTTCAGCGCATCGAGCCGGTGCGCCGACACGTCGAACGCGTACAGCCGGCCGGTGTTGCGCATGGCCGCGCCAATGGCCAGCGTCTTGCCGCCGGCGCCAGCGCAGAAGTCGGCCACCATCTCGCCGCGGTGCGCATCGAGCAGCAGCGCCAGCAGTTGCGAGCCTTCGTCCTGCACCTCGACCGCGCCGCGCGTGAAGGCATCCAGCTTTTGCAGCGCTGGCTTGCCCGGCACGCGCAGGCCCCAGGGCGAGTACGGGGTTTCTACGGATTTGATAGCTGCTTGCGCAAGCTCTGCCTGCGCTGGCGGCCTTTTTTCCTTCAAGGTGTTGACGCGCAGATCGAGCGGCGCGGGCTGCATCAGCGATTCGGCCAGGGCGTCGAACTCGCCGCCGACCTGCGCCTGCAAGGGTTCGACCAGCCACGCGGGCAGGTTGTGGCGGTGCTGCGGCATCAGCTCGGCCGGCGACACGGCGTCGCAGGCGTCGAGCCATTGCTTCTCAGGCTCGGTCAGCGCCTGCTTGAGAAAGTCGCGCGGCGCCTGAAAGCCCAGGATGGCCAGGCGCCGCTCGCGCGCGCCGCTGCCAGAGCGCGCCAGATGTTCGTACAGCACTTTGCGGCGCAGCACGGCGTAAGCGGTTTCGGCCAGCGTGGCGCGCTCGCGCGGGCCCAAGTTGCGGTGCTCGCGGAAAAAGCGCGACACCACCGCATCGGCCGGATGATCAAGTCGAAGAACCTGCCGCACCAGTTCGGTGGCGGCGTCGAGCAGGGCTTTGGGGTGCATCGGGCGATTGTCGCATCACCGGTTCAGCCTATTGATAAAAACGGCCGCCAGCGCTTGACTGGCGAGCGCGAGCAGCTACAGTTTTTGAATCAACTCGGCGACGGCGCGCGGGTAGATGAGATGCTCTTGCGTCAGCACGCGGGCAGCCAGCCGCTCGGCCGTGTCGCCCGGCAGCACCGGCACCGCCGCCTGCGCCAGGATGTGGCCGTGGTCCAGCTCGGCCGTCACCTGGTGCACCGTGGCGCCGGCCAGTTGGCAGCCTTCGTCGATCGCGCGCTGGTGCGTGTGCAAGCCCGGGAAGGCCGGCAACAGGCTGGGGTGGATATTGATGAGCCGCCCCGCGTAATGCGCCACAAAGCCGGGCGTCAGGATGCGCATGAAGCCGGCCAGCACCACCAGCGCCGGATCGTGCCGGTCGATCTCGGCGGCCAGCGCGGCGTCGAAGGCTTCGCGGCCGTCGAACGCCTTGTGATCGACCACCGCTGCGGCGATGCCCTGCTCGCGCGCAAAGTCCAGCCCCTTGGCGCCCGGCCGGTTGCTGAT
>JAGOVZ010000044.1 GCA_018060485.1 Ottowia sp.
CTAAATTTCTGTGTAAGGAGTTACACATGGCCGCCAATGTCTCACTTGATCCGGATCTGCTGGAGGAAGCTTTCCGCCTCAGCGGCGAGCCGACCAAGAAGGCTGCCGTGACGCGCGCCTTGCAGGAATTCATCGCCCGGCGCGAGCAGCGGCGCGTGGCCGATTTGTTCGGCAAGCTGACGTGGGATGAGGCGTTCGACCACAAGGCCGAGCGATCACGCCAGCCGTGAGCCTGCTGGTCGATACCAGCGCCTGGTCGCTGGCATTGCGGCGCGAGGGCGCGGAGGATGCCCCCTAAGTGATGGCACTGCACACCGCCTTGCTGGGCGCCGACCAGGTCTTCACCACCGGGCTGGTGCTGCAGGAATTGCTGCAAGGTTTCGCCGGGCCGAAGGCGGGCGAACAAATCATCGAACGCTTTGCCACGCTGGCTTTTTTGCAGCCCGACCGCGAAGACCACATCGAGGCGGCGCAGGTGCGCAACGCCTGCTGCCGCAAAGGCGTGCAGGTGGGCACGATCAACGCCTTGCTGATCCAGTTGTGTCGCCGGCAGGATCTGGTGCTGCTGAGCACGGACAAAAACTTCGAGAACGCGCGGCAGCATGTACCGTTCGGCGTTTGGCAGAGCGCGTAGCGAGCGGCTTCTAGCGCGCCGCCAGCGCCCGCGCCACCTCGTTCACCAGCCCTGGCCCCTTGTAGATCAGGCCGGTGTAGACCTGTACCACGTCCGCCCCGGCGTCGAGCTTGCCGATGGCGTCGGCGCCGCTGAGCACGCCGCCGACGCCGACGATGGGAAAGCCCGCGCCCAGCGTGGCGCGCAGCAGCCGGATGACGCGGTTGCTGGCCGCCAGCACCGGCGCGCCCGACAGGCCGCCGGCCTCATCGGCGTGCGGCAGGCCCTGCACCGCTTCGCGCGACAAGGTGGTGTTGGTGGCGATGACGCCCTCGATGCCGTGCCGGCGCAGTGCATCGGCAATGGCCTGCACCTGGCTTTCATCCAGGTCGGGCGCGATCTTGAGGAAAAGCGGCACCTGCCGGCCGTGCTCGGCGGCCAGCTCGCCCTGGCGCGACTTCAGCGCCGACAGCAGGGCATCCAGCGCGGCCTCGCTTTGCAGCTCGCGCAGGTTCTTGGTGTTGGGGCTGGAGATGTTCACCGTCACGTAGTCGGCGTAGGGGTACACGCCGGCCAGGCCGATCAGATAGTCGTCGGTGGCGCGCTCGATCGGCGTGGCCGCGTTCTTGCCGATGTTAAGACCCAGAATCATGCGCTCACGCTGATCTGGCAAGCGCGAGGCGCTATGAAAGCGAGAGTTTTTGACGTTGCGGACGAAGGCGTCCAGCCCCTCGTTGTTGAAGCCCAGGCGGTTGATCAGCGCGTTCTTGGCCGGCAGGCGGAACATGCGTGGCTTGGGGTTGCCGGGCTGCGCCAGCGGCGTGACGGTGCCCACCTCGACAAAGCCGAAGCCCATGGCCGCCAAGGCGTCGATGGCGCGCGCGTTCTTGTCCAGCCCCGCGGCCAGGCCGACGCGGTTGGGAAAGCGCAGGCCCGCCAGCGTCACCGGATCACTCACGCGCTGCGCCGCCCAGGCGCACTGCAGCGGCGTGCCCTGGCCGCGCGCCAGCATGTCGAGCGTGAGTTCGTGCGCCGTTTCAGGGTCCATGCCGAACAGCAGGGGGCGCGCCAGACCGTAGGGGAGCAGGGCCATCGGATAATTCTTGTTTCGACCGTTGATGTGAAGAGGAATTGTCGCAAATGACCCAGGACGAACTGAAGGCCATGGTGGGCCAGGCCGCGCTGGACCATGTGGTGCCGGGCGAGATCGTGGGCGTGGGCACGGGGTCGACGGTCAATCATTTCATCGACGCGCTGGGTCAGGTCAAGGAGCGCATCGTCGGCGCCGTGTCGTCGTCCGTGGCCTCCACGCAGCGGCTGCAGGCGCTCGGCATCAAGGTGTTCGATTGCAACGAAGTGGGCGAGATCGCGGTCTACATCGACGGTGCCGACGAGATCGACGGCAGCGGCTACATGATCAAGGGCGGCGGCGCGGCGCTGACGCGCGAGAAGATCGTCGCCGCGCAGGCAAAACGCTTCGTCTGCATCGCAGACGGGTCCAAGCTGGTGGAGGTGCTGGGGCGCTTTCCGCTGCCGGTCGAGGTGATTCCCATGGCCGCGCAGCGCATCACGCGCCAGTTCGCCGCCATGCGGGCCGAGGCCACGCTGCGTATGCGTGACGGCGCGCCGCTGGTCACCGACAACGGCCAGCACATCCTGGACGTGCGCGGCCTCGCCATCCGCGACCCGCTGGGCTTCGAGAGCGAAGTCAACCAGTGGCCCGGCGTGGTGACGGTGGGCGTGTTCGCGCACCAGCGCGCGCAGGTCTGCCTGCTGGGCACGCCCACGGGCGTGCGCACGCTGAGCTTCGACTGATCGCCGTGCCGCTGATCGACGAGCGGCGCCTGATCAGCGCCGCGCTGCGCGCCATGCTGGCCGTGGCGGCACTGGCCGCTCTGCTGCTGGCCTGGCGTTACGCCAGCGGGCCGGCCAGGCCCGACGGGCCGCCCAGCGTGCGCGTGATCAAGCTGCTGCCAGGCACCTTTGTGTGGGCCGACGCGCCCGCCGACGCGCGCTACCTGCCCGCCGGCCTGCGCCCGCAGGACGCCGCGCGCCTGAAGCTGCTGGTGCTGCGCGATGAGGACGGCATCGTGCGCGCCTTCTGGCTGCCCCAGCAGGACGGCCAGCCCGGCGTGCCCACCGACGCCTCACCGGCCGGCGGCGGCATTGCGTGCCGCGACTTCGCGCCCGACTTCCACGCCGCCGACATCGCCTGCCGCCAGGCCGCGCCCGGCTTCGACTTCGCGCTGCGCCACCGCTGGTCACTGTCCGGCAAGGCGCTCAGCGCCGGCTCGCCCGACCTGCAGCCGGTGGCGGGCCATGAGGCGGACGGCGACTGGGTCTTGCAGGCGGTGCGCTGATTTCAAGCCAGATCGGGCGTTTGCGCCCGTCCAGAGAGCGCGATCAGCTATCAAAACAAAAGCGTCCTGGCGCATTCAGAGGACTGCATCGCGAGCGCCTTCTGATCTGTTCAAGCGGCCTCGACCGTCGGTCGCGGCGGCTGGGGTTATACCCGATGCCGCTGTTCGGCAAAGTCGGCACCATCGGACGAGCCAGCGACAAGTGGATTAGGGTGTATCTGCAGTTCAGCTGTGCTGCGCCGAGACAAGTTCAAGAGCCGAGCCAACCATGTCAGACCCCTTGAGCATCATTCACGGGCCGTTCGGTCGCGTTGCCTTCCTGCGGCTCGACCATTCGATGGTTCTTCATGCCCATCGCGAGTGCCACATCGTTTTCAAGATTGGCGGTGCAGATATTCGGTTCGGCGTAGGCAACAAGGAATACCCGGTGACCGCCCATAGCGCCTTGATGATCAACGCTTGGGAGCCGCATTTCTACAACTACCGCGAGACAGGCGAGAACACCGTCCTGCTGGCCTTCTACCTGAATCCCAAGTGGTTGAAAGAAGTCGACCAGCGTTTCTCTCAGTGCGCCCGACCCAAGTTCTTCGCCCAGCCCGTCGAGATCCTGACGCCCATGCTTTCGCGCAAGCGCGACGATGTGCTGGATGCGCTGGGTCAGGTAGAGCCGCCGAGCCCACAGGAACTGGAGAACCTGATTGCGGCGATCTTCGCGGAGATCGTGACAATGTCGCCGCCTCGGAATGACATCGCGCTTGGCAAGTCTCGCGGAGAGCGGGACTACGACGCGCGCATTCGTCGGATCGTCGACCGGGTGCTCAGCGGCGACGACCCGACCGTCCGCATCGAGGACATGGCCGCGTCGACCGGGCTTTCGCGCGCTCAGTTTTTCCGCCTGTTCCGAAGTTCGACCGGACTCGCACCTGCCACGTTCTTGAGCATGCGCCGGATGGAAGCGTGCTTGATCAAACTCGCGAGGCGAGATGTCCCACTTCAAGATATCGCGCTCGAACTTGGCTTCGATACCGCGGGCAACTTCTCGCGGTTCTTCGCCAACGTGCAGGGAGTGGCACCGAGCAAGTACCGCAAGATCGTGGAAGTCGTCTCCCACGGAATGCCTTCTGCCATGGTGCAGAACTCGCAGAACCTGTTGCGCGCCCCTGCCTGACCTGCTCGGTCATCTCGGCCACAAGGGTCTCAGGCGTTGGTGTACGCCGTCTTGACGGTCGTATGGAACTCTGCCGCGTAGCGGCCTTGTTCGCGCGGACCGTAGCTGGAGCCTTTGCGGCCACCGAAGGGAACGTGGTAGTCGACGCCCGCAGTAGGGAGGTTGACCATCACCATGCCGGCCTGCATGTGGCAGCCGCGTCGAGGACGTCAAATCGCTGCTGAGGCGTGGTGACCGACCACGCACGGAAGGCGTGCGAAGCAGCCGCGATCGCATGGCGGGCTTGCTCGACGTTAGCCTGAGCGTACTCGCCGATGACATCTCGCGTGTCGGAAGGATTGATGTTGGGCTGGCTCTTGCTGCCCGCTACCCACTCCCCCCCGATCAGGTTCTTGTGCATTGCAGTTTCCACTTCAAGTTAGACGTTCTCGCTCGATGGGTTGCGCCGTTGGTCACTGGCGTGCTCCTGCGCTTGCGCACCGTTGAGCGAGGCGCAGGAGCCAGACTCAGGCCGTCGTGCCTGCGGTCACTTCCACTCGACCAGAATCTCGCGGTAGGGTTCTGTGCCAGCGTTCATGGCCGTGTGCAGGGAGGGCACGGTGGCACCCTTGCCGATTTCGGACATCACCTCAATGGTGTCCCCTCGGACATCCAGGACGAAGACGCCGTCGGTGGGAACCGGGAAAAGACCAACATCCTTGCCCTCGGCATCGTAGATCTGCAGCGGAGCGCCTTGAATGGCGAACCACATGTACGAACGCTCGTGCTGGTGAAGCGGTGTCGTTTCGCCGGGCTGGAGCACGAAGTCCCAGACGACGACTTTGTCGTTCTCGAACAGCTTCTTGCTGCCGACCGTGCCTTCAATTTTTTTCGATGCGTCTTGCATGTTCATCTCGCTGAGTTGACGGGCGAGTTGCCCGGGGGTGGCAATTTGGACGTCCGTTCAGACATCCTCCGCACGGCTCAAGCTTCATTGATTCAGCCTGGTGTCTCCGTGCAGGAACTGTAGGCTGCAGGATTGGAATGGCGCTTATCCTGCCTGTGTGTCACTTCTCTATTGATGTCGCGACTTATCAAAACTGATCATCATTTTTGGGGTTCGCCCGGTTTCGCGGACGCATCCCGTCGGGCACGGCTTTTGTGCAGCGCCGCGCCGAGCGATCACAACAGCTCGGCGATGAGCGGGACCAGCACGCTGGTGGCGATCGCGTTCAGGCCCATGGCCAAGGCCGCGGACCCCATGGCTGTCTCGCCGATCTGAAACGCACGCGCGGTGCCGATCGCGTGGGCGGCCGCGCCCAGGGCAAAGCCGCGCACCATCTCGCTGCGCACGCCAAGCAGACTGAACAGTCCGCTCGCCAGCACAGCCGCGGCGATGCCCGTCAGCGCCACGGCCACCGCGCTCAGCGGCGCGGCTCCGCCCATGCGCTCGGCCACCGGCATGGCGACTGGCATGGTGGCGGATTTGGGCGCCAGCGACATCATCAGTGCCCAGTCACCGCCGAGCAGCCAGGCGATCACGATCGCCGACACCACGGCCGTGGCGGAGCCCGCCAGCAGCGCGCCGGCGACAGGCCACCAGATGCCGCGCAAGCGGCTCCATTGGCGGTACAGGGGAAATGCCAGGGCCACCGTGGCAGGCCCCGCCAGCCAGGAGAGCAAGCTGGCGCCTTCGCGGTAGGTGCCATAGGGAGTGTTCGTCAGCACAAGCACCACCACCACGGTGGCGGCCCCGGTCAGCACCGGCAGCAACAAGCCCCAACCGCTGCGCCGGTATGCCCACAGCGCCAGGATGTAGGCCACCACGGTCAATGAGGTGGCGGCGACGCTGATCAGGGTGGCGGAGTCGGTCATCAGACAGCGATGCCCCGTCGTTTCAGCAGCCATTTCAGGGTCAGCGCGGTGACGGCCAGGGTCACGGCCGCACCAGCAACGCTGGCGATCACGAACGGGAGCCAACCGGCCCGCAAAGCCTGAAACTGCTCCATCACGCCCGCCACCGAGGGGATGAAGAACAGCATCATGTGCTTCAGCAGGGGCATGCTGGCTGCTTCCATGGTGGGTGCCAGCCGGCGCCCGAAGCACTGCAGCAGGATCAGCAGCAGCACCATGCCGGCGATGGCCCCGGGGATGGGCAGCGCGAGCACTCCGGCCAATCTTCCGCCGGCCCATAGCAGCACGGCCAGCACGGCCATGCCCGACGAGAACCGAAGCATTTTGGAGGCCAGTGCCTTTGGGCCAGACGACGTTTCGCTCATGGGCTGTTCACGATTTTCCAAAGGGCCATGGCCCACTGGGCACCGTTCCAAAGAAAAAGCCTAAGCAGATCAGCTGCTTAGGCTCATATCTGGCGGAGCAGGCGGGATTCGAACCCGCGGAGGGCTATTAACCCTCACACGCTTTCCAGGCGTGCGACTTAAACCACTCATCCACCGCTCCGTGGAGCCCGGCATTGTAGCAGCGCGGGTGTCGCCACTGCCGGGTGGATGGCCGATGTGCTGGATCTGAACGAGAAACGCTTCCAGCCCTTGCCCCATCAGCGCCAGCAGCTATCGAAACAAGAGTTTTCGGGCGCTCGCCGCGCCGTCTGCTCAGGGCCGCTGGATGGACGCCGATGCGGGGTTCTGCTGGCCCGCCTGCACCATCTTCATGGCGGAAGTGATGAGCGCCGAGACCTCGGTCATGTTGCTGGGCACGACCAGCGTGGTGGTGGCTTCGGAGGCGACTAGGCTGTAGGCCTCGACGGCTTTCTCGGCCACCTTCAGCTGCACCGCCTGCTGGCCGCCCGGCCGCTCGATGGCCTGGGCGATGTAGGCGATGGCCTTGGCGCTGGCTTCGGCCACGGCGGTGATGGCGGCGGCTTCGCCTTCGGCGTTGTTGATCTGGGCCTGCTTCTCGCCTTCGGACTTGGCGATGGCGGCCTGCTTCTGGCCTTCGGCCAGGTTGATCTGCTCCTGCCGCTTGCCCTCGGAGGTGGCGATGACGGCGCGCTTCTCGCGCTCGGCGGTGATCTGCGCCTGCATCGAGCGCAGGATTTCGGCCGGCGGCGTCAAGTCCTTGATCTCGTAGCGCAGCACCTTCACGCCCCAGTTGAGCGCCGCCTCGTCGATGGCCTCGACCACCTTGGCGTTGATCATGTCGCGCTCTTCGAAGGTCTTGTCCAGCTCCAGCCGGCCGATGATGCTGCGCAGCGTGGTCTGCGCCAGTTGCGAGATGGCCATGATGTAGTTGCTGGAGCCGTAGCTGGCGCGCATCGGGTCGGTGACCTGGAAGTACAGGATGCCGTCCACCTGCAGCTGCGTGTTGTCGCGTGTGATGCAAACCTGGCTGGGCACGTCGAGCGGAATCTCTTTCAGGCTGTGCTTGTAGGCCACGCGGTCGATGAAGGGCACCAAAAAGTTCAGGCCCGGGGCCAGCGTGGCGTGGTATTTGCCCAAGCGCTCGACCACCCAGGCGTTTTGCTGCGGCACCACCTTGACCGAGCGGGTGATGAAGATGACGGCGATGACGAGAAGGATGATGGCGATTTCCAAGGCGATGTCCTTTGTTTTGAAGGTTGCGGTTCGGGCGGGATGAAGGGTTCAGGCAGGGTCCACCAGCAGGCGGCTGCCCACCAGTTCGGCCACACGGTGCGGGCCGGGGCGCGGCTCGGCGCCGGGGCGATGTATGGCGGTCCAGGGGGCGCCGCGGTAGCGGATTTGCGCCGTGCCGTCGGCGTTCCAGCCGTCGATTTGCACGATCTCGCCCACGTCAAGGTTCACGCTGCGCTCGGCGCGCGGCGAAGGATCGCCCGGCCGGCGCCGGCGCATCAGGTAGCAGGCCACCACCGCCACGCCACCGACCAGCGCGGCCACCACCATCTGGGTGGCGAGCGAGGCGCCCGCGTGGGCGGCCAAGGCACCGGCCACGCCGCCGATGGCCAGCATCAGCAGGTAAAACGTGCCGGTGGCCAACTCCAGGGCCACCAACACGCCGGTCACGATCCACCACCAAGTCGAATAGGCCATGTCACCTCCAGTATCTTGTGCATGTATGACGGAATGTGGGCATTTTGGTTCAAGCCGATGGCCTGACACGGTCTTGTGAAATCAATTCCGTACACTTGCGCGCTGCGTTGCCGCCCGAGCGGCTGGAGCCATCTGCATGAAATTCCGCTTTCCCATCGTCATCATCGACGAAGACTACCGCGCCGAGAACACGTCCGGCTTCGGCATCCGCGCGCTGGCGCAGGCCATCGAGGCCGAGGGTTTCGAGGTGGTGGGCGCCACGAGCTATGGCGACCTGAGCCAGTTCGCGCAGCAGCAGAGCCGCGCCAGCGCCTTCATCCTATCGATCGACGACGAAGAATTCTCGGGCGGCCCCGACACCGACCCTGCCGTGCTGAACCTGCGCAACTTCATCCAGGAAGTGCGGCGCAAGAACGAAGACGTGCCGATTTACCTGCATGGCGAGACCAAGACCAGCCAGCACCTGCCCAACGACATCCTGCGCGAGCTGCACGGCTTCATCCACATGTTCGAGGACACGCCGGAGTTCGTGGCCAAGCACATCATCCGCGAAGCCAAGAGCTACCTGGAGGGCATTCAGCCGCCGTTTTTCAAGGCGCTGCTGGATTACGCGGAAGACGGCTCGTTCTCGTGGCATTGTCCCGGTCATTCGGGCGGCGTGGCGTTCTTGAAGTCGCCCATCGGCCAGATGTATCACCAGTTCTACGGCGAGAACATGCTGCGCGCCGACGTCTGCAACGCGGTCGAAGAGCTGGGCCAGCTGCTCGATCACAACGGTGCCATTGGCGAATCAGAGCGCAATGCGGCGCGCATCTTCAACGCCGACCATTGCTTTTTCGTCACCAACGGTACCAGCACCAGCAACAAGATGGTGTGGCACCACACCGTGGCGCCGGGCGACGTGGTGGTGGTGGACCGCAACTGCCACAAGAGCAACCTGCACGCCATCATCATGACGGGGGCGATTCCGGTCTTCCTGAAGCCGACGCGCAATCACTTCGGCATCATCGGGCCGATCCCGAAATCAGAGTTCGAGCCCGAGGCCATCAAGGCCAAGATCCGCGCCAACCCGCTGCTGAAGCACGTGAATGCCGACAAGATCAAGCCGCGCATCCTGACGCTGACGCAAAGCACCTACGACGGTGTGCTGTACGACACCGAGGCGATCAAGGGCATGCTCGACGGCTATGTCGACAACCTGCATTTCGACGAAGCGTGGCTGCCGCACGCCGCCTTCCACCCGTTCTACGGCACATTCCACGCCATGGGCAAGAAGCGCCCGCGGCCGAAGAATTCGGTGGTGTATTCCACGCAGTCGATCCACAAGCTGCTGGCTGGCATCAGCCAGGCCAGCCACGTGCTGGTGCAGGATTCGCAGAACGTCAAGCTCGACCGCTACCTGTTCAATGAGGCGTACCTGATGCACACCTCGACCAGCCCGCAGTACAGCATCATCGCCAGCTGCGACGTCGCCGCCGCCATGATGGAGCCGCCGGGCGGCACCGCGATGGTGGAAGAGAGCATCTCCGAAGCCATGGACTTTCGCCGCGCCATGCGCAAGGTGGAAGAAGAGTTTGGCGACAAGGACTGGTGGTTCAAGGTCTGGGGCCCGGACAAGATCGCCAAAGAGGGCATCGGCCGCGCTGACGACTGGGTCATCAAGAATGGCAGCGCCAAGAAAAGCTGGCACGGCTTCGGCAAGCTGGCGCCGGGCTTCAACATGCTGGACCCGATCAAGGCCACCATCGTCACGCCGGGCCTCAACCTGGACGGCAAGTTCGACAAGACCGGCATCCCCGCCAGCATCGTCACCAAGTTTCTGGCCGAGCACGGCGTGGTGGTCGAGAAGACGGGCCTCTACAGCTTCTTCATCATGTTCACCATCGGCATCACCAAGGGCCGCTGGAACACGCTGCTGACGGCGCTGCAGCAGTTCAAGGACGACTACGACCGCAACCAGCCCATGTGGCGCATCATGCCGGAGTTCTGCCAGCAGCACCGCCGCTACGAGCGCATGGGCCTGCGCGACTTGTGCCAGCACGTGCACGAGCTGTACGCCAAGTACGACATCGCGCGCCTGACCACCGACATGTACTTGAGCGAGCTGACGCCCGCCATGAACCCGGCCGACGCCTACGCCTGCATCGCGCGGCGGCAGGTCGAGCGGGTCGAGATCGACCACCTGGAAGGGCGCGTCACCGTGGGCCTGGTCACGCCGTATCCGCCGGGCATTCCGCTGTTGATTCCGGGCGAGGTGTTCAACAAGAAGATCGTGGATTACCTGAAGTTCTCGCGCGAGTTTGCGCGCATGGCGCCGGGCTTCGAGACCGACATCCACGGCCTGGTGGAGGTCGAGGACGACCAGGGCCAGGTGCGCTACTACGCCGACTGCGTGGCCGAGGGCGGCAAGCCGAAGAAGATCAGTCCCGTGACCGACATCAACGACATGATCGACACCGCCACCGATTCGCCCTACGCCAGCAATTTCTGACGCCGCGCGCTGGGCTATCATTTCCACATCGAAAGGAGAAACGATGTTTCCTGAATACCGCGACCTCATCACCCGGCTCAAGAGCGAGGGCAACAACCACCGCTTTCTGCACTTGTTTGAAAAACACAATGAGCTGGATCACCAGATCAAGGCGCTCGAAAGCCACGACGCCGGCGGCACGCACAACGAGATCGAGACGCTGAAAAAAGAAAAGCTGCTGATCAAGGACGAGCTTTACGGCATCCTGCGGCAAGAGGCGACGACCACGGGCAAGTGAGCTGATCGCGCTTTGCCCCGAAAAAACCAAACCCGCCAGCGGCGGGTTTTTTCATGGTGTTTTCAGGCGCCAGCGCTTGCCTGGCAAGCGCTGGCAGCTATCAATAGCGTAGTGTTCTGGGTGCCGCACGGCATCAACGCGGCGCGCTTCGAAAGCGTGCCTCGTCCGAGCGCACACGCAAGAAGCTGGCAAAGCGCGGCAGCCCGCTGCCTTCGTGCAGTCCGCGAAAACGATAAGTCACCCAACTGCCGACGGGTGGCGGATCGGCGCGCTGGGCGTCGGTGAAGCCGGTGCCCAGCGCAAAGCGCCGCCCCTCGGGCGTCTCGACCATCAGCGCGCCCAGTCGCCCGGCGTGCTTGCCTTTTCCCGGCACATGGGCGATGACGCGTGCCTCGGCGTCGTCGTGGGTTTTGAGTTTGAGCAGATCATCGCCCCGGCCGGCGCGGTAGAGCGAGGCGCCGCGGTGCAGCATCAGCCCCTCGCCGCCGCCGCGCACCACCTCGCGCAGCAGCGCCTGCAGTTCGGCATCGCCCGCCACCTTGCGTTGCGGCACGGCCTGCACCCATGTGTGGTCCAGCGCCGACACGGCGGCGCGCAGGGCGGCCAGCCGTTCGTCAAAGCTGCCGGGGTGCGCCGGCAGATCGAACACCATGTAGCGCAGGGCGCGCCACTGGGCGTCGTCGGGTTGTTCCCGTGCGGCGGCCGACTGGGCATGCTCGAAACGGCCGCGGCCCGCCCACAATTCGCCATCCATCGGCAGCGCCGGCCAGCCAGCCGTGAACCACGCCGGCGCGGCGATCCGTTCGCCGCCGCGCGTGCGCAGTTGCCTGCCGTCCCAATGGGCGCGCACGCCGTCGTACTTTTCGCTCACCCACCAGTCGCGCAGGTCGATGCCGGGGCGGTAGCGGCCCGCCAGCAGCAGGGCCGGGGCGTCGGCGAAGGCCCGCTGCGCGACGGCGAGCAGGCAGCCCAGCAGCAGCAAGCGGCGCTTCATGCTATGAATAAGTGAGCTGCTCGCGCTTGCTGGACAAGCACTGGAGGCCTGTTTGATCCGTATTTGGTGGTCAACCCACCATGTCGGCACTCAAGCCCGCCGTCTGGCTGAAGCCGCCATCGACGTAGGTGATCTCGGCCGTTACGCCGCTGGCCAGATCGCTCAGCAAAAAGGCTGCCACGTTGCCCACGTCCTCAATCGTCACGTTGCGGCGCAGCGGCGCGGCCTGGGCCACGTAGCCCAGCAGCTTGCCGAAATCCTTGATGCCGCTGGCCGCCAGCGTCTTGATGGGGCCGGCGCTGATGCCGTTGACGCGAATGCCCTTGCCGCCCAGCGCCTCGGCCATGTAGCGCACGCTGGCTTCCAGCGACGCCTTGGCCAGGCCCATGGTGTTGTAGTTGGGGATGGTGCGCAGCGCGCCCAGATAACTCAGCGTCAGCAGCGCGGCCTTGTCGCTCAGATAGGGCAGGGCGGCCTTCGCCATGCCGGGAAAGCTGTAGGCGCTGATGTCGTGCGCGATGCGGTAGTTTTCGCGGCTCAGGCCGTCGAAAAAGTTGCCGGCAATGGCCTCGCGCGGGGCAAAGCTGATGGCGTGGACGAAGCCGTCGAAGGTCGGCCAGGTGGCGGACAAGTCCTTGAACATCGCCTCGATCTGCTCGTCGCTGCCGACGTCACAGTCGAAGATCAGCTTCGAATCAAATTCGGCGGCGAAGTCGGTGATGCGGTCCTTGAAACGCTCACCCACGTAGCTGAAGGCCAACTCGGCGCCCTGGTTGCGGCACGCACGCGCGATGCCGTAGGCGATGGACCGGTTCGACAGCACGCCGGTGATCAACAGTTTCTTGCCCGCCAGAAAGCCGCTGGGGTTGCTCATGTGCTTCATGCTCCTCTAAGAAATGCCGTCAGAATTGTCGCATGCGTGTTTTGCTTGGTTTCCTGCTTGCGGCCTGCGCGCCCGTCACCTGGGCCGCCCACGGCTACGCCCTGTGGGGTGACATGAAGTACCCGCCGGGCTTCACCCATTTCGACTATGTCAACCCCGATGCGCCCAAGGGCGGCGAGATTCGGCTGGTCAGCAACCTGCGGCTGTCAACCTTTGACAAGTACAACCCCTTCACCATCCGCGGTGCTGCGCCCGCGTACCTGAGCCAGCTGATGTTCGACAGCCTGCTGGCCGGCTCGTTGGACGAAGAGGGCGCCGGCTACGGCCTGCTGGCCGAAGACGTGGCGGTGGCGCCCGACGGCTTGTCGGCCACCTTCAAGCTGCGCAAGAACGCGCGCTTTCACAACGGCGACCCGGTGCTGGCGCAGGATGTGAAGCACAGCTACGACACCCTGATCGGCCCGCACACCTCGCCCGCGTACAAGACGCTGCTGGTCGACGTGGCGGGTGTCGACGTGGTCGATGACCGCACCGTGCGCTACCGCTTCAGGCAAGCCAACCGCGAACTGCCACTCACCGTGGGTGGCCTGCCGGTGTTCAGCCGCAAATGGGGGCAGGGCAAGCCCTTCAACGAAGTGGTGATGGAGCCGCCCATCGGCAGCGGCCCGTACAAGATTGGCCCGGTGAAGTTCGGCAAGGACATCACCTACGTGCGCGACCCCGACTACTGGGCGAAGGATTTGAACGTGCGCCGCGGCACCGCCAACTTCGACCGCATCAACGTCAAGATCTACAAGGACAACACCGCCCGGCTGGAGGCATTGAAGGCAGGCGAGTTCGACCTCATGGCGTTTTACTCAGCCGGCGACTGGGCGCGGCGCGTGAACGGCAAGCGCTTCGACACCGGCGAGCTGGTCAAAGGCGAGTTTCAGCACAAGCTGCCCACCGGCTTTCAAAGCTACGTGCTCAACACCCGTCGCCCGCTGCTGCAAGACGTGCGCGTGCGCCAGGCGCTGGGCCTGGCCGTGGATTACGAGTGGATGAACCGCCAGATGTTCTACAACTCGTACCAGCGCGTGCGCGGCCTGTTCGGCAACACCTCGTGCGCCGCCACGGGCATGCCGAGCGCGGAAGAACTGGCGCTGATGGAACCCTGGCGCGGCAAGATCCCCGACGCCGCCTTCGGCCCCGCCGACGAGCCCCCGCGCACCGACCGCCCGCACGACCCCGCCGTCGGCGGCCTGCGCGAGAACCTGCGCCGCGCGCAAAAACTGCTTGCCGATGCCGGCTGGACCGTGCAGAACGGCACGCTGCGCAACGCCCAGGGCCAGCCCTTCGTCCTCGAATACCTCGACAGCAACGAAGGTGGCGCGCGCGTCGTCACGCCGTGGATGCGCAACCTGGAAAAACTCGGCGTCACCCTGCGCTTTCGCCCCGTCGATTTCGCCCTGTATCAACAGCGCCTGCAGAAGTTCGACTTCGACGTCACCACCATCGCCTACGCCGGCACCGCCAACCCCGGCCAGGAATACGCCGACCTGTTCGGCAGCCAGGCGGCCGACACCGAGGATTCAGGCAACCTGGCCGGCGTGAAAAGCCCGGCGGTCGATGCCTTGCTCGACCGCATGGTCAGCGCCAAAACCAAGCCCGACTACCTGGCCGCCTGCCGCGCGCTGGAGCGCGTCATCACCCACAGCCATGTCTTCATCCCCCAGTGGTTCAGCGGCACGCACCGCATGGCGTACAACGCATGGCGGCTGCAAAAGCCCAAGGTGACACCGCCGTATTTCAGGGGAGAGGCTTGGGCGATTGATGCGTGGTGGGCGAGGATAAATGACTAAATCTGGACTATGAAGTTATGTGTCGCATCCCGGATGATTGCATCGATCCAAAACGCTATCCGCTCTTCATGGCCAGAGCCGTCCTGCAAGAGTTGATAGAGTCCTTGCAATCCACCCGGGGAGTGAAGTCATGTTGATTGCCCTGCACAAGAACGCCCGCACCACGCCTGCAGTGCGTGCCGAGATTGCGGCCAGCAGTGAGACCGCCCCTGTGCTGGCCCAGCGCTTTGGCATCACCGAGCAGACGGTCTACAAGTGGAAGAAGCGCTCTGTCTTTGGCGACCGCTCGCACACGGCCCACCGCCTGCAGACCGTGCTCACGCCAGCGCAAGAGACCGTAGTGGTTCACCTGCGGCGCACCTTGCTGTTGCCCCTGGATGACCTGCTGGCGGTCACCCGAGAGTTCATTTGTCCCCATGTCTCGCGCTCGGGTCTGGATCGGTGCCTGCGCCGCCATGGAGCGGGCAATCTCAACGCCCTCAAGCCCCAGGAGCCACAGCCTGTGCACAAGGCGTTCAAGAGCTACGAGCCGGGCTATGTGCACATGGACGTGAAGTACCTGCCCCAGATGCAGGACGAGAGCAGCAGACGCTATCTGTTCGTGGCCATTGACCGGGCCACGCGCTGGGTGTTTGTGCAGTTCAAGGCCAACAAGACGGCGGCCAGTGCACAGGCCTTCCTGAAGGCACTGCACAAGGCCTGTCCGATCAGGATCACCAAGTTGTTGACCGACAACGGCAAGGAGTTCACGGACCGCCTGTTTGCCAGCCGCGAGCGCGAACCCAGCGGCAACCATGAGTTCGACCAACTGTGCCGGGAACTGGGCATAGAGCACCGGCTGACCAAGCCCAGGACACCCAGAACCAATGGCATGGTGGAGCGGTTCAATGGCCGCATTGCGG
>JAGOVZ010000195.1 GCA_018060485.1 Ottowia sp.
GCCGGCGTTGGCCACTTCGCGGATTTTGGATTCTTCGAGGTTCAGAACGGCTTGGCGCATGGGCAATAAGTCACTTGAAAGCGCTGGGGCAAACAGGCATCGTAGCGGCTGTTTTCAAGCTTTTCGAGGTTCGCATGCCCGCTGTTGATCGCTCTCGCCTCACGGCCGCCGTGTTCGGCGCCCTGCTCGTCACCGGTTTGGCCGTGTCGGCGCCCGCCGACGCTGCCAAGCCGCGCAAGCGCACCAAGAAAGAAACCGGCCCCAAGGTCACCTACGCCAACGGCCAGAACGCCGACCAGTACCAGCGCGCCGAAGATGCGCGCCTGACGCGCGAATGCCGCGGCCGCCCCAACGCGGGCGCGTGCGCTGGCTACGCGCGCTGAAAGCGCCGCCAGAAAACTCCTGTTTTCATAGCTGATCGCGCTTGCCAGACAAGCGCTGGCGGCATTTTTCTTACAACCAAGTCTAAAACTCCGTTCGTCCTGAGCCTGTCGAAGGACTTGGCGTTAGAGGAACAGGCTTCGACAAGCTCAGCCCGAACGGATAGAGGGTGTTGGCTTGTTTATGGGATCAGCTATAAAAAAACCGCCGATGAAACGGCGGCATGCAAACGGTGCGGGGCGGCCCGTGGAGCGGCGGGCCGGGCTGTGGCGCGGGGCGCGCCGTCAGCCGATGCGCACCGGGACGAAGAGCTGTTGCCCATCGCGCTGAATCAGCAGCGCCACCGACTTGTCGGCCTTGGCGACCAGGCCGCGCACCTGCTCGATGTCTGTCACCGGCTGGCCGTTGACCGACACCACCACGTCGCCCGGCTGCACGCCGGCACGCGCGGCGGCGCCGCTGGCCTGCTCGACGACCAGGCCGCCGTCGACCTTGGCTTCGGCTTTCTCCTGCGGCTGCAGCGGGCGCAATGCCAGCCCCAGCTTGCCTTGATTCGCCGGGCCAGCGTCGGCCACTGCCGCAGTCTTGCCCTTGGCGCCGCCAAGTTGCGCGGTCAGTTGCTCGGCCTTGCCCTGGCGCCAGACTTCCAGCTTGACGCTGTCGCCCGGCTTGGCCATGCCAATGCGCGCCGGCAAGTCGCCCGACGCCACCACCGGCTGCCCATCGACGCGAACGATCACGTCGCCCGACTTCAGCCCCGCCTTGTCGGCCGCGCTGCCGGGCTCGACCTGCGACACCAGCGCGCCCTCAGGCTTGGGCAGCTTGAAGGAATCGGCAAACGCCTGGTTGACTTCCTGCACCGACACGCCCAGCCGCGCGTGCTCGACCTTGCCGTGCGCCACGATCTGGTCCTTGACGTGCAGCGCCAGCTCGATCGGGATGGCAAACGACACGCCCTGGTAGCCGCCCGAGCGGCTGTAGATCTGCGAGTTAATGCCCACCACCTGCCCGCTGGCGTTGATCAGCGGGCCGCCCGAATTGCCGGGGTTCACCGCCACGTCGGTCTGGATGAAAGGCACCATGCCCTCGTCCGGCAGCGAGCGACCCTTGGCGCTCACCACGCCGGCGGTCACGCTGTTTTCAAAACCGAACGGCGAGCCGATGGCCAGCACCCATTCGCCCACGGCAAGCGTGCGCGTGTTGCCGAGCGGCAGCGTGGGCAGGCCGGTGGCGTCGATCTTGAGCACGGCGACGTCGGTCTTGTCGTCCTGGCCCAGCACCTTGGCCTTGAACTCGCGCCGGTCGGTGAGCTTGACGGTGACTTCATCGGCGCCGCGCACCACGTGGGCGTTGGTCAGGATCAGGCCATCCGCGCTGACGATGAAGCCCGAGCCTTGGCCGCGCATCGGCGCTTCTTGCGCACCGCCGCGTCCACCGGGCGCGCCGCCAAAGGCGCCGGGCGGCATGCCGAAGCGGCGCAGAAAGTCCTGCATCTCGGGCGGCATGCCCTGCGCGCCGCGCTGGGCGGCGGGGGCGGCTTCGTCGTCGTCGCCGTCGGCACCATTCATCGACACCTTGCGCGTGCCGCTGACGCTGATGTTGACCACCGCCGGCCCGTATTGGGCCGTGATGGCGCTGAAGTTGGGCATGGCCACGGTGGGCGCTGCCGTGTTGGCGGCGGGCGGCACCTGGGCGGTCACGGCTTGCGCGCGCGCCGGGGTGTGCGCGTGCTCCACCGCCACCACGCCCGCGCCGCCGAGCACGCCAGCGGCCAGCAAGGCGGCCACCAGCTTCTTGGACTTGAGCTGCAAAGAGTTCATCTCACATTCCTTTCGTTAAGCCGCCAAGAATTGCGGCGGGATGGCAGGAATGTGGCGGTGAACACTTAGCGGGGGCTTAGACCCGCGGCACGCCCCTTACAGCTCGATGCGGCAGCTGGACGTGGCGCCCTGGTTGCCTTGCTGCACGGTGATGGTCTTGGTCTTGAGCTGCCCGAACAGGTAGCTGAAGTGCAGCTTGTAGTTGACGGTGCTGACGTTGGGAACAATGTCGTAGTTGACGATGACCTCGAGCTGGCCGACCGGATCGGGCGATTTGCCGTAGATCGAATTGCCAAAGGCCGCGTCGGGCGCCGAGTAGCTGATGCCGGCCGCCTCGTAGCTGAAGCCCTTGCCCGGGCCTTTGAACGTGAGCTTGCAGGCCGCGCCGCTGACGAGGGTGCCGGTGTAGGTGCCGGTCATGCATTGCAGGTACGCCGTGTCGGACGTGAAGCCAGGGAAGAAATTGGGGCACGACGCCAGGTCGGGGTTGGCCGGCGAAGGGCTGGGCGACGGCGACGGCGATGGACTGGGTGATGGGGACGGGCTGGGCGCCGGCGTCGGGGCGGGCGCGGGAACGTCGTCGTCATCGCTACCGCCGCACGCGGTCAGCGCGACCGCAAGCATCAGGCCGCCAATGACGCGCAGGCGCGCCGACTGTTGACTGTCAGGTTTGTGCATGGTTTCCTCCAAAAAAACGTGAAAAGACAAGGCCGCATGCTGTCCGAGATCGATGCGCGTGACTTGAACGAACGTGCATCCGTGGCGCTCAGGCGTCGATAAACTGCCGCTGCATGGCCGACTTGAATGAACGTGATAGCGCGCTGCGGCCGGAGCAGCCAGGCATCGCCATCGACGATGCCTTCATGCGGTTTCGTCTGCCGGGCAGTCGCGCCAGCCTGAATACCGGGCACATCCCGAGCCTCTGGATATCGCATGGCGATGCGCTGCGCGTCGAGGCTGGCCCGTGGAGCGTCACCGCGCAGGCGGTCTACGTGGCACCGCACTGCCTTCATGTCGTGGACGGGCGGGGGCAGTTGTTTCAGGGTGTGAGTTTGCGCGGCTTTCGCTGGCCGGCGGACGTCGAGCCACGGCCAGTGATGGCCCTGTCGCCGCGGGCCCTGAATTTGTTTGTCGACCACCTGCAGCGCCAGGATGGCTCGATCGCGCACGAACTGGCCGCCCTGCTCGGCTTCGTGCCGCTGCGCTTTTCACCCGCCATGTCGCTGCTCGCCGAACGCATGGTCGGCGACCTGATGCACCGCCTGAGCCAGACCGAGGCCAGCATCCTGACCGGCATGGAGCGCACCGCCATGCTCAAGCAGTTCCGGCGCGAATCGGGCATGAGCTTTCGGACGTTCAAGACGTCGGCCGGCGTTCAGGCCGCGCTGCGCCTGATGGCCGTCGGGCACTCGGTGTCAGAGGCGGCCATGGCAGGCGGTTTTGCCGATCTGGCGCATTTCTCGCGCCATTGCCGTGCCGCCACCGGCTATTCGCCACGGCAAGGCTTGCAGTACCTCGATCGCGCCCTGGCCATGGCGCGGGCCGGGCAGACGCGGCTGGCAGCAGCAGACATGCCTCTGATCACACGGCAGGCCAGCGCAGCATGACGCGCAGCCCGCCCAGCGTGGGCGAGGCATCCAGCGTCAGCGCCGCGCCATGCCGCTCGGCAATCGCGCGCACGATGGCCAGGCCCAGGCCGCTGCCGTGGCCGGGCGTGCCGGGCACACGGTAGAAGCGGTCGAGTACGCGGGCGCGCTCGTCGGGCGCGATGCCGGGGCCGCTGTCTTCCACCGTCAGGTCGATCACGCTGGCCTCTTCGCGCACGCCGACGCGCACCTGGCCGCCCGGCGGCGTGTGGCGCAGCGCGTTGCCCAGCAGGTTGCGCAGCAGCACGGCCAGCGCGGCTTCGTCGGCGCGCAGCACGACGTGCGCTGTCGGCGCGTCCAGTGTCAAGGCGATGGCATGGCGCGCGGCTTCAGGCTCGGCGTCGGCGAGCGCGTTGCGCGCCAGCGCGGTCAGGTCCAGCGACACGAGCTCGGCGCCCTCGCCTGCCCCTTCCTGACGCGCCAGCGCCAGCAGTTGCTCGACCAGCCGGGTGGCGCGGTCGATGCCGGCCAGCAGGCGCTCGGTGGCGATGGCGCGCGTGGCGTCGTCGGGCGCGCGCTGCAGGCTTTGCGCCTGCAGGCGCAGCGCGGCGAGGGGCGAGCGCAGCTCGTGCGCGGCGTCGGCGGTGAAGTGGGTCAGGGCGTCCCACGCGGCGGACAGGCGCGTGAGCAGGCCGTTCATCTCGCCCACCAGCGGGCGCACCTCGGCCGGCAGGCCGGCCGTGGGCAGCGGCGCCAGGTCGTCGGGCCGGCGCGCGGCGACCTGGCGGCGCACGCGTTCAATGGGGCCGATGGCGCGGCCAACGACCCACCAAACGATCAGCATCAGTACCGGCGCCAGCAGCGCCACCGGCAGCACCGCGCGCAGCGCCAGTTGGCCGGCCATGCGCCCGCGCGCTTCGGTTTGCTGCGCCACCTGCACCACCTGCGTGGCGGTGCGCAGGGCGTAGATGCGGTACGGCTCGCCGCCGGCCACGGTGTCGGAAAAACCGATCACCGTCTGCGGCGGCAGCAGGCGGCCCTGTGGGCTGCGGTAGAGCATCACGCCGTCGGCGC
>JAGOVZ010000196.1 GCA_018060485.1 Ottowia sp.
TTCCGACTTGCCGATAATCCCCCGTCATGATCAAGCTGTTTGTCGGCCTGGGCAACCCGGGCCCCGAGTACGCGGCCACGCGCCACAACGCGGGCTTCTGGTGGATCGACCAGGTGGCGCGCCAGTTGAACGCAACCTTGGTGACCGAACGCGGCTTTCACGGCCTGGTGGCGCGCGCCAACGTGGGCGGCCAGAGCGTGTGGCTGCTGCAGCCGCAGACCTTCATGAACCTGTCCGGCAAGTCGGTGGCGGCGCTGGCGCGCTTCTACAAGATCGCGCCGGACGAAATTCTGGTCGCACACGACGAACTCGACCTGCCCGCCGGCGAAGCCAAGCTCAAGCAAGGCGGCGGCCACGCCGGGCACAACGGCCTGCGCGACATTCACGCGCAGCTGGGCTCGTCCGACTACTGGCGCCTGCGCCTTGGAATAGGCCACCCGGGCAGCAAGTCGGAAGTGGTGGGCTGGGTGCTGAAAAAGCCGCCGCTGGACGAGCAGATCGGCATCGAGCAAGCCATCGACCGCGCGGCCAAGGCGTTTTCGCAACTGGCTGCGGGCGACATGGCGGCGGCCACGCAAATCATCCACACCGCCAAGCCACCCCGGCCCAAGCCGCCGCGCAAACCGCCACCTGAAGCGGCCGAGCCGCCGGTAGTGGACGCGCCTTGAAGCGCGTTGTAAAACTACAATATTGATAGCTGTTCGCGCTTGTCCTGCAAGCGCTGGCGGCCAAAATCATTCAAAACCCGTCAAGCACCCGCCTGCAGTCGCCGGTACTTGGCCCACAGCGTTTCCTTGTCCTCAGCGTGCTGCGGATCGAGCGGAATGCACTCCACGGGGCACACCTGCACGCACTGCGGCTCGTCGAAGTGGCCGACGCATTCGGTGCACTTGTCCGGGTTGATCTGATAGATCTCGGCGCCCATCGAGATCGCCTCATTGGGACATTCAGGTTCGCAGACGTCGCAGTTGATGCACTCGTCGGTGATCATCAGCGCCATGACAACACTCCATTGGTGAGGCCGCCATTATCCCGCCGCCGCCCGGCGCACGGTCTGCGCTGGCGCAAATGCCGCCAGGCTTTGTGTTGATAATGCCGCCGACCCATGAGCTACTTTCTGTTCAAGCGCGTGCTGACGCTGCTGGCCACCTTGCTGGCGACCAGCGTCATCGTGTTCGCGGTGCTCGAGGTGTTGCCGGGCAACGCCGCGCAGGTGCTGATGGGCCCCGACGCCGACCCGGCCGCCGTGGCCGCCAAGGCCACCGAACTGGGGCTGGATCAGCCGGTGCTGAGCCGCTACGCCGCCTGGATCGGCGGGCTGCTGCGTGGCGACATGGGCCTGTCTTACACCTACGGCTCGCCGGTGTCCGAATTGATCGCCGAGCGGCTGGCGCTGACCATTCCGCTCGCCGTGCTGGCGATGCTGCTGACCACCGCCATCGCCCTGCTGGTAGGCGTGTACGCCGCCTCGCGCCACAACGGCCCGGGCGACGTGGGGCTGATGACGCTGGCGCAGATCGGCATTGCCATCCCCAACTTCTGGTTCGCCATCCTGCTGATCCTGCTGTTCTCGGTCAAGCTGCAGTGGCTTTCAGCCGGCGGTTTTGACGGCTGGTACTTTGACGATGGCGTCTGGCGCGGGTTGTGGGCGGGCTTCAAGGCGCTGATTCTGCCGGCCGTGGCTTTGGCCGTGGTGCAGGCGGCGATCCTGGCGCGCTTCACGCGATCGGCGGTGCTGGAAGTGCTGCGCGAAGACTTCGTGCGCACCGCGCGCGCCAAGGGCTTGTCGCACCGCGCCACGCTGTGGGGCCACGTGCTGCGCAACGCGATGATTCCGGTCATCACCGTGATGGGCCTGCAGTTTGCCGAGCTGCTGGCAGGCACCATCGTGATCGAGAACGTGTTCTTCCTGCCCGGCCTCGGGCGCCTGATCTTCCAGAGCATCGCCAACCGCGACGTGATCGTGGTGCGCAACTGCGTGATGCTGCTGGCGGCGATGGTGGTCATCGTGAACTTTGTGGTCGACGTGCTGTATGCGGTGATTGATCCGCGGGTGAAGGCGGCTGAGATATAAGCGTTCATAGCGCCCCGAATACTATTTATTTCATAGCTGCTTGCGCCTGTTCAGCAAGCGCTGAAGGCATTTTTTCTTGAACCTACACGCATGAACAGCGCCGCCCTGCCCGCCCCCAGCACGCGCGCCGCCCCCGGTTTCTGGCAGCGCGCGCGCCGGCACCCTGGCTTCGTCATCGGCGGCGTGCTGTCGTTGCTGCTGTTGCTGGCCGCGGCGCTGTCTTATGTGTGGACGCCCTACTCCGTCTACGAAGTCGACATGGACGCCAAGCTGCTGCCGCCCGGCGCGCAGCACTGGCTGGGCACCGATGCGTTTGGGCGCGACGTGGTGTCGCTGCTGCTGGTGGGCGCGCGAGCGTCGATTCTGGTCGGCGTCATCGCCGTCGGCATCGGCCTCGTCGTGGGCACGGCGCTCGGCCTGCTGGCCTCGGCCAAACGCGGCTGGGTCGAAGAAACGATCATGCGCGTGTCGGACTTCGGCTTTGCGTTTCCGGCCATCCTCTCGGCCATCATGCTGACGGCGGTGTACGGGCCCGGCATCGTCAACGCCATCATCGCCATCGGCATCTACAACATCCCGACGTTTGCGCGCATCACCCGCGCCGCCGCCAACAGCGTGTGGAACCGCGACTACGTGCTGGCCGCGCGCGCCTCCGGCAAAGGCCCGTGGGCCATCACCTGGCACCATGTGCTGCCCAATGTGCTGCCGGTGCTGATCGTGCAAGCCACCATCCGCTTTGCCATCGCCATCCTGGCCGAGGCCGCGCTGTCGTACCTGGGCCTGGGCACGCAGCCGCCGCAGCCCAGCTGGGGCCGCATGCTGGCCGAGGCGCAGACGCTGATGTTCCAGGCGCCGCTGCTGGCCGTGTGGCCTGGCGTGGCGATCGCGTTGTCGGTGCTGGGGCTCAACCTGCTGGGTGATGGGCTGCGCGATCTGCTAGATCCGCGGCTGCAGCGGCGCGGATGATCCATGACGAAATGACTTTGCCGCTGCGCGACATGAATGACCCAATGACCCAGCCCCGTTCATGTCGCGAAGCGCCGTCATCGATGCGAAGCGAGGTCATTTCGTCATCGCTTGCAAATTTCAGGCACGCAGGTAATATATTGTTTATTACCAAAAGGACGACGCCATGACCACCACCGTCAAACTCCCGCCTGAACTGGAGCAATCGCTGCGCCAGCGCTGCGCGGCCGAGGGCCGCAGCATCAGCGACGTGATGCGCGACGCGTTGCTGGCGTATCTGGCGAGCGCGCCGACCGGCACCGCGTCGGCCTGGTCGCTGGGTGCCGACCTGTTCGGCCGCCACGCCGGCCCGGCCGATCTGGCCACCGCGCGCCGCCAGCATCTGGGCGACGCTTGGGGCGACAAGCACGCCCGCCGCAGCGCGCATTGAAGCTTCTTGGCCGTCAACGATGAGCGAAAGCGCCCCCGCCCCGCAAGTTGCCGAAGCGCCCGCGCAATACGGCGTGGTGCCGCAGGGCCAGGTGCTGGTCGACAGTGGCCCGCTGCTGGCGCTGTTCAACGGCGCCGACCACTGGCACGCGCGCGTCGTGGCGTGGCTGCAGGCGCACCCTGCCCTGGCGCTGGTCAGCACCTGGCCGGTGTTGACCGAGGTGTGCGCGCTGCTGGCGCGGCGTGTGCACAACCAGGCCGCGCTGGACTTTCTGCTGTGGGTCGAGCGCGGTGCGTTGCAGGTCGATGCGCCGCAAGACGGCAGCCTGGCGCAGATGCGCCGCATCGCGCAGCGCTTTGCCAGCCTGCCGCTCGATCTGGCCGACGCGTCGATTGCCGAAGCCGCCGAGCGCTTGGGCATTCGCCGCATCGTCAGCATCGACGCCGATTTCGACGTCTACCGCGACACACGCGGCAAGCCGCTCACCAACCTGCTGCGCGCCTGATGCCGCTGCTCGAAGCCCGCGACCTGCGCGTCGATCTGCACACCCACCGCGGCACGGCGGCGGCGGTGCAGGGCATGTCGTTCACGCTGGAGCCAGGCGACACGCTGGGCCTGATCGGCGAATCCGGCTGCGGCAAGTCGATGACCGCGCTCGCGCTGATGGGTCTGGCGCCCGACAACGCCACCGTCAGCGGCAGCCTGAAGCTGGAAGGGCGCGAGCTGATCGGGTTGCGCGACCGCGACTGGCGCGCCATTCGCGGCTTCCGGCTGGCGATGATTTTTCAGGAGCCGATGACCGCGCTCAACCCCGTGCACCGCGTCGGCGCGCAGATTGCCGAGCCGCTGATGCTGCACCAAAACCTGTCGCACGGCGCCGCACGCGAAAAAGCCATCGCCCTGCTGGAGCGCGTTGGCATCCCCGATCCCGCGCGGCGCATCGACAGCTTTCCGCACCAGTTCTCAGGCGGCCAGCGCCAGCGCATCATGATCGCCATGGCGCTGGCCTGCGAGCCCGACGTGCTGATCGCCGACGAGCCAACCACCGCGCTCGACGTCACGGTGCAAAAACAAATATTGGCGCTGATCCGCGAACTGGTGGACGAGCGCGGCATGGCGCTCATCCTCATCTCGCACGACCTCGGCCTGATCGCGCAGAACGTGCAGCGCATGATGGTGATGTACGGCGGCGCGGTGGTGGAAAGCGGCCCCGCGGCGCAAGTCTTTGGCCAGCCCGCGCACCCCTACACGCGCGGTCTGCTGGCCGCGCGCCCGAGTCTGGCCCAGCGCCTGGTCGCGCACCGCAGCGAGCGGCTGCCAACCATCAAGGGGAGCGTGCCCGACCTGTTCAGCCTGCCGCTCGGCTGCCCGTTCGC
>JAGOVZ010000045.1:0-8739 GCA_018060485.1 Ottowia sp.
AAGGCCGAGAAGCTGATGGAAAGCGGCGCCGTTAAAAAAGCCGCCGAAGCCGCCAAGGCCGCCGGCGCCACGCGCTTTTGCATGGGCGCCGCTTGGCGCGCGCCGAAGGACCGCGACATCGACGCCGTGGCCGAGCTGGTGCGCGCGGTGAAGGACGTGGGGCTGGAGGCCTGCGTCACCCTCGGCATGCTGGCCGACGGCCAGGCCGAGACGCTGCAGCGTGCCGGGCTCGACTACTACAACCACAACCTCGACTGCGCGCCCGATTTCTACGGCGAGGTCATCAGCACGCGCGACTACCAGGATCGGCTCGACACGCTGGATCGCGTGCGTGGCGCCGGCGTCAAGGTGTGCTCGGGCGGCATCGTCGGCATGGGCGAATCGCGCCGCCAGCGCGCCGGCCTGATCGCGCAACTGGCCAACCTGCCTGAGGTGCCCGAAAGCGTGCCCATCAACCACCTGGTCAAGGTCGAAGGCACGCCGCTGGCCGAGCAGCCTGATCTGGACCCGTTCGAGTTCGTGCGCATGATCGCCGCCGCGCGCATCACCATGCCCACCGCACGCGTGCGCCTGTCCGCGGGTCGCCAGCAGATGGGTGAGGCAGTGCAGGCGCTGTGCCTGCTGGCCGGCGCCAACAGCATCTTCTATGGCGAGAAGCTGCTGACCACCGGCAACCCCGACGTCAGCGCTGACCGCGCACTGCTGACGCGCCTGGGCATGCGGGCCCGTGCGGGTGTTCCGGGGGTTGCTGCGTTCGCTGAGATTTAAGTCTTTTGCGCTTCAGCGCGCGTCAATAGGGCGCGAGCAGCTATGCTTGGTATAGCAGTCGAAGCGCTGTATGGCGCGTTTGCCTGCGCTTCGATCCACGGCTGCGTGACATCTTGATGACGCGCGCGCTGGTGCGAATACCAACGGTAACCGCACCAACTATCCGTGCATTGCTCACTTTTTTAGACTGCCTGCCGTTGACGCGGTTTCTGGCCCCAGGGGCCGCATGTCGGCGCGTGCGGTGCAGTTGGCGGCGCACGTGCTTCCACCTCGAAGGCACACCATGGCGCTCCCGGTTTCCGACGCTCCCGTCCGTCGTCCATACACCCCACCCCCTCCGCCGCCACCGCCGGCGCCGCGCAAGGAGGTCGATCCGGCCGTGCGCCAGCCTGCGCTGCACCAGGGCAAGCGCGATGCACCGCCGCCCGAGCGGTACGTGCAGCACGAGGTGGAGCGCGGCGAGAACCTGACCGAAATCTCGCGCCGCTACCAGACCACGGTGCCGATGCTCGAAGCGGCCAACCCGCAGATCAAGAACCCCGATGCCATCGAAATCGGCCAGAAGGTCAACGTGCCCATCGGCGCCGACTACGGCCGCGAGCCGACGCGCGACGTGGTCGAACCCGGGCAGACGCTGACCGACATGGCGCGCCAACACGCCGGCGTGTCGGCGCAGGACATCGCGCGCGCCAACCGGCATGAAATTCCCAACGCCGACCGCATTCACGCCGGGCAGGAAGTCTGGGTGCCGGCCGATCGTCCCGCGACGCCGCTGGACCAAAAAGTGCAGGCCACTGACGCCGCCGTTGCCAACGTCGACCGCGCGCAGCAGGCCTACGACACGCTGGAGCATGGCACCAACCGCGCGATTCGCGACGAGATGTACGAGGGCATCCAGAGCGCCAAGGGCAACCTGAAAACCGCCGTGCAGGCCGAGGTCGACGAGCGTGTGAAGACGATCCAGCCTGCGGGTGGCAAGCCCACCGAGGCCGACTACGCCGCCGCCGGCAACCAGGTCAAGGACCGCTACCAGTCCGATCCGGCGGCGACGCAAAAGCTCGACACGGCCCTGAAGAGCCTGGCCGACGACCGCTACCGCGCCAGCCCGCAGGGCCAGGCCGAGGCCATCGTGTCGAAGGCCCGCGGCGCCGGCGATGCGCCCAAACAGGTCGCCTCGCTCAACGACAGCTTGAAAACCGCCCCGCCCAAAGTGCGCGACGCCGTGATGAACAGCGCCCAAGGCAAGCAGCTGATACAGGATGCTGCTCAATGGGCCACCGACCCGCTGGCAGGCGGTGACGCCCTCAAGGCCGATGAGAACGCACGCCAGGAGTTCGGCGGCGCCGGCCAGCAAGTGCCCGGCGGCAAGACCATGGAGCGGCTGGAGCAGCTGACGCGCGACCTTGACCCCGCACTGGCCGCGCAGCTGACCAGCCAGGCCATGCCTACCGTTGAAAAGTACCTGGGCGAGTTCCAGGCGCAGTTCGGCGGCCAGCCCCTCGGCCCTTCGGGCATGGCCAACATGCTGAAGGTGCTTGACCGCGGCGTCGACACGCCGGCGGGCCAGGCCAACATCGAGCGCATGGCCAAGCTGGGCGTGTACGACCGCGATGCGCTGCGCCTGCACGTGTCGGGCGGCGGCAGCCCGGCCTATGCCATTGCGCTGTCCCGGCAGCCGGGCATCGATTCCGCGACCGTGCTGCAGCAGGCCTACGACGGCGTCGCCGCCTACCGCGCCCAGATCACCGAGACCGCCAAGGACTACAGCGTCCACATGGAAGAGCTCGGCTGGCTGGTCCAGAACCACGGCGCTTCGATGACGCCGGAGCAGTTGCAAAAGGCGATTGCCGACTACACCGCTGAAAAGAACAAGAGCGAACCCGGGTGGGAAGCCAAGGGCAAGGCGCTGCAGGACAAGCTGGCCGAGCAGGGCGCCACGCTGCAGACGCAGCTCGACGCGCTGCGCGCGCTGCCGGCCGGCACGCCGGGGCGCGACGACGCCATCGCGGGGGCGTTGAACGACCCGGCCGTGGGCCTGGCGCTCAACACCGCCTGGGAGAAAAAGCCCGAGCTGCTGCAAGGCGCCAAGGGCGACGGGCTGCTGGGCTTTTTTGCCGACCCCACCGTCAAGGGTTCGGCCAAGCTGAGCGACACCGGCCGCAAGCTGTTCACCGACGTCGCCACGCAGTACATGAAGCACAACGTCGCCGGTGCGCTGGAGACGTTCAACCCCGCCGATCCGGCCAGCGTCGCCGCCACGCGTGAAGCCGTTGGCACACTGCGCAATTCACGGCTGGCGGCGGTGCTCGGCGTGTCGCCCAAGGAGATGGACGCTGCCGTTCAGGCGCTGGAAACCGCCATGCCCGAGGCCGGCGATTCGGCCGACGACATCGCGCGCAAGATGAGCACGCTCAACGGCGAGTTGGACGAGATCGGTGAGGCGGTGCGCGGGCGCCTGGGCTTTGACCCGGCCGACGCCCACCGTGGCATGAAGGCCTTCGACAAGAGTACCGTCGCCGGCCAGGCCATCCGGGGCCTGGGCATGCTGCTGGGCGGCGTGGGCCTGCTGGCCTCTACGGGCACCGCGATGAGCGACCCGTCGCTCAAGAACTGGCTCAAGGCGGCCGGCGATGGCCTGGGCCTGACACAAAAAGGGTTGGAACTGGCCGTTGGCATGGGCAAGATCAACGAGGGCTCGCTGCTTGGCAAGGCCGGCGCCTCGCTGGTGGGGCGCGTGCTGGGCGCCGGCATGGCGGTGTTCGATGTGTGGTCGGCCGTCGAGTCAGCGCAGCAGGGCGACTACACCAGTGCCGGTCTGTACGGTGCCGGCGCCGTGGGCGGTGTCACTGCGGCCCTGTTCACCGGGCCCATCGGTTGGGCGGGGCTGGCGGTGGTCGGCATTTCGGCGGCCGGGCTCTGGGTCTGGAACGGCGTCAAGGAGTCGCGCAAACACGAGCCCGACAGCGATGGCGGCACCGCCATGCGCTTCCTGCAGCATGCCGGCCTCAACGAGAGCGCCGCTCGCGCGCTGACCGACCAGAGCGGCGACGGCCACAGCGTGATGCCCTTGTTGAACCGCTATGCCGAGCTGAAAGGCATGAAGCTGGACGACCCGGCGCAGCAGAAGAAATTCATCGACTGGATCAACGGCATGCAGCCCGAGCAACTGGCCGCGCTGCGCGACAACCTGCACGAAACCGCCGACGACATCGATGGCGATCCGGCGAAATTCAACGCGACGGCCGACGGTGATCGCTACGTCGTGCCCGACATCGCCGACCGCCCGTGGTTCACCCGCATGGGTGATCACGGGCCGCAGTCCGTCGCTCAGCTCGAAGCGCAGTTGCAAGTGCTGCAGATCCGGGTGCTGGGGTGAGCGCGCAGCGCCGACAATACCGAACATGACGCGCTACGCGCAGCTTCACCACCGCCGTCAGGCCGCGCCGCGTGCCGTCACAGGACCGCCGCATGTCTGAGCCGTCTGCGCTGACCGCTGCCGATCGTGCGTTCGGCCTGGCCTGCCCGCATTGCGGCTTGCGCGCCATGAGTGCGCCGCGCAAATGGGTCACCGGCTGGGGCAGCGTGCGCGCTTGCCAGTCGTGCGGTCAGCGCGTCGAGGTCGACGGCCTGCGCGTCATGGCTGTCACCGCGCCTTTCATTCTGGGCTGCCTGGCGCTGGCCGTGTGGGCGGGCGTCGGCGGCCGGTTTTCGCCTGTGCTGGCGCTTTGGTGCCTGAGTGCACTGGCATTGTTGGGCTTTCTGGGGTATGTGCTGGCTGTGCCGCTGCGCCGCGTCGGGCGGACCGATCCACAAGCGGTCGCTCAGGCGCGGCGGCTGGCTGGCGAACAGGGCTAGCAGGCGCCGCGCGTCGCGTGTCGGGTGCGCCGGCTATCGCGCGGCTGCTGCCGCATCATCGTCTTCATCTTCTTCGTCATCATCCATCGCAAACGCGATAGGGTGCTGGCTCAGCTCCTCGACCAGCATGCCGCGAAACTGCGCCAGGTTGCGCGCCATGTCCTCGGCGCTGACGAGTTCATCAATGACTTGGATCGGTGGTGTTTATGGCTGGTCGACGCTCCGCCCGCGTTACTGCGCAGCAGCAGCCTTGTCGAGGGGCGCCTGAAAGCAGTTCGCGCCTATCGGAGCGCAAGCAAGCGTGACCGCACGCGCCAACTTGCGGCGAGACCCCGTTTTTTTGGCGAGATCCGTCAACCCGATGCACGATACGTACTGATTCCGCGCCATTCATCAGAGCGACGCGAATTTGTTCCGATGGGATATCTCGACCCGGACGTCATCTGCGGTGACGCCAAAATGTGCGTACCGACAGCGACGCTTCTCCACTTCGGCATCCTTACCAGTTCCATGCACAACGCCTGGGTGCGCGCCGTCTGCGGTCGGTTGAAGAGCGATTTCCGCTACTCCGCCGCCATCGTTTACAACAACTTCCCCTGGCCCTTCTGCCAGCAGGATTCAGCACCAAACCAGCCTCCAGAGTCCGTGGATCAAGCGCGAGCAGCTATCGAATCCGCAGCACAAGGCGTGCTCGACGTTCGTGCCCAGTTCCCCGGCAGCAGCCTGGCCGACCTATACGACCCGCTCACCATGCCGCCCGCGCTACTCAAGGCCCATCAAAGGCTCGACGCCGCCGTGGACAAGGCCTACCAACTGGCCGGCGGCCCAGGAGCTACGCCAACGACGCCGAGCGCGTGGCTTTTCTGTTCACGCTCTACCAGCGCATCACCAGCCTGCTGCCGGCCGAGGGCGCGGCAGGCCGACGAAGCGCGCGCCTGCGCAAGCCGAAGGCGGCGGCGTGACGGCGTAGCTCGGCAGCGCGGCGCGCGGGCTTCGGCACGCGCTGCGGCCGCATCACGGACGCCGGGCCGATGCCGGCTTGCGGCGCGCCGCGGCCTTTTTGCGCGCCGGCTTGAGCGCGGCACCGCCGGCCGATCGCGCCACGGCGGCCGCGGCCTGGCCGCGCGCCGCGCCCAGCATGGCGTTGGCGGTGGACAGCCAGATGCTGAGCAGCGGGTTCTTCTTGAGCCAGGGATTGCTCCAGCGCGTCACAGCATGTCGTCGCGCTGTTGCTCGGCGCGTGAGGCCCCGATGGCGGTCTCGACCTTCTTCACCTCTTCGGGCGGCGGCAGCACGGCCGGCATGCCCAGCGACTTGATCCACAGCTCGCGGCACCAGCCGGTGGTGTGGTAGAGGTGGTGGTCCTCGTCGGTTTCGACGGCGCGATAGGCTTCGCCCAGCACCTTGGCCACGTTGCCGGTGGCGGCCTCGGCCACCTTGCCGAGCAGCTCCCAGTTCAGGTGGTCCTTGGTCTCGGCCAGCACCACGCATTCGCAGGCGACCAGCTGCGCGGCGTCGGCCGGCGCGCTCTGCCTGGCCATCTCCATGGCCTTGACCAGCGATTCGCCTTGGTGCTTGACGACCGCGCGACCGGGCGATGGCGCGTCAGGATCGAGGCCGAGTGCCTGGCACACGCCTTCGATCACGGTCTGGTGGGTGCGCGTTTCTTCCAGGTACTCCTGCCATTCCTTTTTCAGGTCGGGGTGCTTGGCGCAGCTCAGGGCGGTCAGGTAGACCTGCTCGCCGCCGCGCTCGGTCTCGACCATCTGGTAGATCAGTTCGTGCAACTGCTTGGTGTCGTATTTGCTCATGACGTGTCTCTGGTGGGTTGGGTGAAACGGTTCAGGCCAGGGTGCGCACTTTCGGCTCGCGGTCCCACTGGCGGGTCCTGGCCGCTGCGAGGAAGCCTTCCACGTCCTCGATGGCCAGCACGCCGGCGTCGGGCTCCACGCCGGCCTTGTGCAGGATCGGCTGCGTTCCGCCGCAGGCCGCAATGGCCTTCAGGTGCGCGAAGGCGTCGGCAAACCACGCGACCGCGGCGCTTTCCCTGGTTAGCTTCTCGCCCTGCTCGGGCGCCAGCACGCTGGCCACGGCGTCGAACAGCACCGAGGGCGAACCTGCCAGCTGGCCATCGGCCGCCTGCACGCGCCCGCCTTTGAGCGTCACGTTCATCTTGGGCGCGATCAGCTTGACCATGGCGCCGGCCTTCTCGGCCTGGCGCTTGATCTTGTCGACCATGGCGCCGTCGCTGCCATCGGCGATCAAGATAGCCACCACGCGGCCTTGCAGCGTGTCGGCCATGCGCGGGATGATGGTGGTCGCGGGCGAGGGCGGCAGATCCTGCACCGGCATCGCCAGCGGCGCCGGCGGCGGCATTTTGGCGATGCCCAGGCCGTCGGCCACGCGCTGGGCCAGGTCGGCGTCGATGTGCTGCAGGTGGGTGAGCATCCTCTCGCGGATGCGCTCGGTCTCGACCTTGGACAGCTCGAACACCAGCGCGCTGGCGATGTGCGCCTGCTCGATAGGCGTCTGGCTGCGGTAGAACTGGCGCCCCTGACTGTAGTGGTCGGCAAAGCTCTCGGCGCGCACGCGGCCCTTGGCGTCGCCCATGCCTTCGGCGCCAGCCACGTCGCGCTCGGCCATCAGGCGCTCGGCGAACGAGGGGAAGCCGGCGGCCTTCGACGCGCGCGGGCTGTCGTCCATCAGGCTCTGCGGCTCGTACGCCGCGCGCCCCTTGTGCACCTGCATCTGCATGTGGCCGTCGCGCTGGTTGTTGTGGAACGGGCACTTCGGCGCGTTGATCGGCAGTTGCACGAAGTTCGGGCTGCCCAGGCGCGACAGCTGCGTGTCGAGGTAGCTGAACAGTCGGCCCTGCAGCAGCGGGTCGTTGGAGAAGTCGATGCCGGGCACGATGTTGGCGGGGCAGAACGCGACCTGCTCGGTTTCGGCGAAGAAGTTGTCGGGCCAGCGGTCGAGCACCATGCGGCCTATGACGCGCAGCGGCACCAGTTCCTCCGGCACGAACTTGGTCGGGTCGAGGTGGTCGAACGGGAACTGCGCGGCTTCTTCCTCAGTGAACAGCTGCACCGCGAAGTCCCATTCAGGGAATTGCCCGGCTTGGATGGCCTCGAACAGGTCGCGACGATGGAAGTCGTTGTCGGCGCCCTGCAGCTTGGCGGCCTCGTCCCACACGGTGGACTGGATGCCAAAGCGCGGGCGCCAATGGAACTTGACGAAGGTCGATTCACCCTCGGCATTGAGGAGGCGGAACGAGTGGATGCCGAAGCCTTCCATCGTGCGCAGGCTGCGCGGAATGGTGCGGTCGCTCATGGCCCACATCACCATGTGCTGCGATTCGGGCATCAGCGAGATGAAGTCCCAGAACGTGTCGTGCGCGCTGGCCGCCTGCGGAAAGGCGCGGTCGGGCTCCATCTTCACCGCGTGGATCAGGTCGGGGAACTTCATCGCGTCCTGGATGAAGAACACCGGGATGTTGTTGCCGACCAGGTCCCAGTTGCCTTCCGAGGTGTAGAACTTGACCGCGAAGCCGCGCACGTCGCGCGGCGTGTCCACGCTGCCGGCGCCACCGGCCACGGTGGAAAAGCGCGCGAAGACGGGGGTCTTCTGGCCGACCTGCGTCAGGATGTCGGCAGTGGTGAAGTCGGCCAGCGAATCCGTCAGCTCGAAGAAGCCGTGCGCGCCGCTGCCGCGCGCGTGCACGATGCGCTCGGGAATGCGCTCGTGGTCGAAGTGCATCACCTTCTCGCGCAGGATGAAGTCTTCCAGCAGCGTTGGGCCGCGCGGCGTGGCGCGCAGCGAATTCTGGTTGTCGGGCACCGCAATGCCCTGCTGCGTGGTCAGCACCGGGTGGCTGCCGCCGGCCTGCTGCTGCGGCTCGCCGCCCTGGCCGGTGGCGGTGTCGTCGGCGCCGTTGGCCTGGCGTGGGTTGGTGGGTTTGGAGGAGGGTTTCTTGACGGGCATGGGTGGTGTGCGTGGTGGGTGGAGAAGGGGGTGGCGCGGCGGCATAGCCGCCTGCGGTCATCTGGTCGATGCTCCAGCAGCCAGAGGTCATTGTTGGAGTCGCTGCCTTCGCGCCGCTGTAGGACAAGCCGCCAT
>JAGOVZ010000045.1:8839-15390 GCA_018060485.1 Ottowia sp.
ACTGGAGCGATGCCGTGCTGCTGGCCGCCGTGCCTGCGCTAGCCATCGCGATCGACCGGCTGCTGGGCGAGCCGGGCCTGCGCTGGCACCCGGTGGCGTGGATGGGCCGCTGGCTGGCCTGGGCGGGCGAGCGCCTAGCGCCGCGCGTGGGCGAGCCGCGCGTGCTGTCGGATGCGCGGGTGTTCTGGTTCGCGGCGCTGTCCTGGTGCGGGGCGGCAGCGGCGGTGTTCGCGCTGGCGTGGCTGTTTCAGGCGTGGGTGCTGACGCAGCCGGTGTGGCTGGCGGCGCTGGCGCTGGGGTTGTTCCTGAAGCCCCTGCTGGCCTGGGCCATGCTGCACGACGAGGTGCTGGCGGTGGAGCGCGCCTTGGGCGAATCGCTGGACGCCGGCCGCGCCCAACTGGCGCGGCTGGTAAGCCGTGATGTGTCTCAGCTCAGCCCGGCGCAGGTGCGCGAAAGCGCCATCGAAAGCCTGGCCGAGAACCTCAACGACTCGGTGGTGGCGCCGCTGTTCTGGTTTGCGCTGCTGGGGCTGCCGGGCGCGGCGCTGTTCCGCTTTGCCAACACGGCCGATGCCATGTGGGGCTACCGCGGCGTGCGCGGTGGGCGCGACTGGACCTGGGCCGGCAAATGGGCCGCGCGCGCCGACGACGTGCTGGCCTGGGTGCCCGCGCGCATCACCGCCGCGCTGATCGCTTTGCCCGCCGGCACCGCCGCTGGCCCGGGCCGCCTGCCAGCCGAAGCCGCGCGCACGCCATCGCCCAACGGCGGCTGGCCGATGGCGGCGATGGCGCTGGTGCTGGGCGTGCAGCTGCGCAAGCCGGGCGTGTACACGCTGAACCCCGAAGGCCGCTCGCCAGAAGGCGCCGACCTGCTGCGCGCCTGCGCCATCGGCTCGCGCACCGTGCTGCTGGCCACGCTGGCGGCTTGCGGCGCGCTGCTGGGGCTGCTGGCGTGAGGGTGGCCGCCATGCCTTGCTTCGCGTTGAAGAGCATGACGCGCCTGCGGCGCATGACCTCGGCGGACGCCTTCTATGACGGCGCTGCGCGCCATGATCAAGAACCTTCCGGTCATTTCGTCATGGAAGCGCAGCGAAGTCATTTTGTCATTCAATCAGCCCCCAGCGCTTGTGGGATAAGCGCCAAAAGCTATGAATATTGAAGCAATCCACGGTGGCCCCGACGCGCTGGGCGTGCCGCGGTACGACCTGTCGAGCAACGCCAACGCCTGCGGCCCGCACGCGCCCACGGTGCAGGCGCTGCGCACGCTGGACGCGCGCCACTATCCCGATCCGGCCTACACCGCGCTCACCGCGCAACTGGCGGCGTGGCACGGCGTGGCGCCGGCGCGCGTCGTCATCGCGGCCAGCGGCAGCGAATTCATCCAGCGCATCAGCGTCGCGGTGGCTTTGCAGGCGGGGCAGGGCGCCAGTGTGTGGCTGCCGGCGCACGCGTACGGCGACTACGCGCGCGCGGCGCGGGCGGCGGGCTTGGCGCGTGTAGATGACGCGGCCGACGCCGCGCTGCTGTGGGCGTGCGAGCCGTCCAGCCCGTTGGGGCAGGCGCAGGCGGGGCTGACGGCAAAGGTGGCGGCGCTGCGGCCAGGGCAGGCGCTGGTGCTCGATCAGGCCTACGAGCCGCTGCGCCTGTCTGGCGCGCCATCGCTGGACGCGGCAGCGCTGGACAGCGTGTGGCGCCTCGTCACGCCCAACAAGGCCCTGGGCCTGACGGGCGTGCGCGCGGCCTACGCCATTGCCCCGCGCGACGCGAATGCTGAATTGCTGGCACGCGTGCGTCTGCTGGCGCCTTCGTGGCCGCTGGGCGCGCACGGCGTGGCGCTGCTGCAGGCTTGGGCGCGTGACGAGGTGCACGATTGGCTGCTCGCCTGCCGCGACAGCTTGCGCTTGTGGAAGGCGCGGCAGATGGCGTTG
The DNA here is from genome assembly GCA_018060485.1 of Ottowia sp. Taxonomy (GTDB): domain Bacteria; phylum Pseudomonadota; class Gammaproteobacteria; order Burkholderiales; family Burkholderiaceae_C; genus Ottowia. The sequence goes on from JAGOVZ010000045.1 coordinate 10,768, forward strand.
TTGACCGGCATCGGCTGGCAGGTACAGCCCAGCGACGCTAATTTTTTTGTAGCTGCTCGCGATTTGTTATCAAGCGCTGACGGCCCATTTGATTCAAAAACCGGGTTGGACGACCTGCGCGCCCAGGGCTTCAAGTTGCGCGACTGCGCCAGCTTCGGCCTGCCCGGCCGCGTGCGCATGGCGGTGGTGGCGCCTGAAGTGCAGGACGCGCTGGTGAGCGCGCTGCTGACCAAAGCCAAGGAGGCCGCATGACCGCCCGCTGCGTCATGGTGCTGGGCACCAGCTCAGGTGCCGGCAAAAGCTGGATCGCCACCGCGCTGTGCCGCTACTACGCCGATCAAGGCTTGAAGGTCGCGCCGTTCAAGGCGCAGAACATGAGCAACAACGCGCGGGTGGTGGCCGCGTCCGATGGGCGGATGGGCGAGATTGGCTCCGCCCAGTACTTCCAGGCCCTGGCCGCGCGCGCCGTGCCCGACGTGCGCATGAACCCGCTCTTGCTCAAGCCCGAGGCGGACACGCGCAGTCAGGTGGTGCTGATGGGCCAGGTCAGCCGTGAACTCTCGGCCTTGCCGTGGCGCGGCCGCAGCGAGCGCGTGTGGCCGCAGATCGCCGCCGCGCTCGATGCCTTGCGCGCAGAAAACGACGTGATCGTGATCGAAGGCGCCGGCTCGCCGGCCGAGATCAACCTGATGGCCAGCGACGTCGTCAACCTGCGCGTGGCGCGCCACGCCGGTGCGCGCTGCCTGCTGGTGACCGACATCGACCGCGGCGGCGCGTTTGCGCACCTGTACGGCACGTGGGCGCTGATGGCGCCGGAAGATCGCGCGCGCATTGCCGGCTTTGTGCTCAACAAGTTCAGGGGCGATGCGGCGCTGCTGGCGCCGGCGCCCGAGCAACTGGAGCAACTCACCGGCGTGCCCACCGTGGCGGTGGTGCCCATGCGCTTGGGGCATGGGTTGCCGGAAGAAGATGGTGTGTTCGACGACCGCGCGGTCTTGGCTCCCTCCCCCGCTGGGGGAGGGCAGGCGTGGGGGCAGGCCACGCCTGGCCTGAGCTTGTCGAAGGGGGGTGAGGGCACGCGGCCGCGCCACATCGCCGTCGTCGCCTACCCGCGCATCAGCAACCTCGACGAATTCCAGCCGCTGAAGAACGTGCCCGGCTTGACTTTGAGCTGGGCGCGCACGCCCGCCGCGCTGCACGGCGCCGACACCCTCATCCTGCCCGGCAGCAAGGCGACTGCCGCCGACCTCGCCTGGCTGCGCGCGCAGGGGCTCGATGCGGCGATTGCCGAACATGCCGCGCGCGGCGGCCGCGTGCTGGGCATCTGCGGCGGCCTGCAAATGCTGGGCGAGGCGTTGATCGACGTGCACGGTATTGAAGCGCAAGGCAACGCGCCGGGCCTCGGCCTGCTGCCGCTGGTCACCAGCTTCGAGCCCGACAAGACCGTGCGCCGCACGCAAACGCGCTTTGGCGACGTGGCGGGCGCTTGGGGCGCGCTCTCGGCTGTGCCGATCGGCGGCTACGAGATCCACGCCGGTCAGACCGCCCCGCACCCCGCCATGGTCGCCAAGGGCGATGTGCCGCGCGAAGTCATCCCCGGCATCGCGTGGCAGAACGGCGGCGGCAACGTGCTGGGTGTGTACTTGCACGGCCTGTTCGAGGATGCGGCCGTGCTGCAGGCGCTGTTTGGCGCTGGGGCGCCATCGCTCGATGCGGTGTTTGACCAGCTGGCGGCCAATGTCGAGCGCGCCTTCGCGCCGGGTGTGCTGCAAGGGTTGATTCAGTGACGCGCGAACCAGAAGGCCCGCGTCTGATACGGAAAACGCAGCACCTCACGCCCGCGCAGCGCAGGGTGCGAGGCGATCAGCGCCTCGATCTGCGCGCGCACCCTGGCCTGTTCATCGGCCGGCAGCGCGGCGATGAAGCTGACCGACAAGAAGCGATCGACGATCACCTGCGCGGGCGGGCCAACGTGTTCGTGCTCGAACACCGTCTCGTGCGCCGGCTCGCGGGCGGGGTGCGGAAACGCCTCGCGCCAGGTCTGCTTCCAAAAGCGCGGCGCATCGCCTTCGTAGGGCGCGACGATGCGCGTCAGCTTGGCCACCCAATCGACCGATTCATCGCGCACGTTCCACACCAGGCCCAGCCGGCCACCGGGCTTGAGCACGCGTGCGAACTCGTCCAGCGTGGCGCGGCTGCTGAACCAGTGGAAGGCCTGCGCGCAGACGATGGCGCCGAGCGAGCCGCTGCCCAAGCCCGTCGCCTCGGCCGTGCCGGCCTGCACGCGCAGGCGTTCGTGCGGCGCGATGCGCGCGCGCATGGCGTCGACCGGCTCCACCGCCACCACGTTGGCGCCGGTGGCCAGCAGCAAGGGCGTGAATTTGCCGGTGCCCGCGCCCACGTCGGCCACGGTGCGCGCCGGCCCCAGGCCGAGCGCATCGCGCAGCCAGTCTTGCAAGGCGCCGGGGTAGTCGGGCCGGCCCGACGCGTAGGCGTCCGCGTGTCGGCTGTAGCCTTGCTGCGCGGCGGTGTGAACGGTGGACATGCGGCTTGAAGGGCGTCGGTCGTCAGGGAGCGGCAGGCTGCGGCGCTGGGCCGTCAACCGCCTGCCGTGGCTGGCGGGGGCGGCGGTGCTGGGCGCTTCGCTGCCATTGTGGCAGGCGTGGGTGCCGACGGGCATCGGGCGCTGGCTGGCCGATCTGGCGGTGCATTGGCAATGGCCGTACGCGCTGATCGGCGTCGGCAGCGCGGCGCTGTGGCTGGCGTTGCGCGCGCGTGGCGAACGCGGTGGCGCGGCGGCCATGCTGGCGGCGGCGCTGGTGCTGGCGGCGCTCAACCTCAGCTGGACGCCGCTGCCGCGCTTGCCGCGCGCCGAGGCCGCCGCGGCGGTGCCCATCAAACTCGCCAGTTTCAACGTGCACCTGGACAACCGCGCGTTCGACGCCATCGCCGACTGGGCGAGCGCCGAGCAGCCAGACGTGCTGGCGCTGGTCGAAGTCACGCCCGACATGCAGCCGCTGCTCGCCCGGCTGGCCGCGCGCTACCCACACACGGCGCTGCACGCGCGGGCCGATCCGTTCGGGCTGGCCGTGTTCTCGCGCCATCCGCTGCAGGGCGCACAACTACATGACGACGGGCGCCTGCCGCCGCGCTGGCGCGCCACCGTGAAGGCGCCCGGCGCGCCATTCACGCTCACGGTGGTGCACCCCATGCCGCCGATTTCCGCCGCCGACCGGGCCGAGCGCGACGCGCTCTTCGACGCACTGGCCCAGCAGCCTGCGTCTACCCGCGCGCAGGTGATCATGGGTGACTTCAACAGCACGCCGTGGAGCGCCGGCCTGCGCCGCGTGGGCGATGCGGGCTGGGCGCGCGCCACCACCTTGCAGCCCACCTTTGCGTTGGGGCGCAGCCTGCCCCTCGACCACATTCTGGCCACGCGCGCGCACTGGCGCGTGGCCGATGCGGGCATGGGGCCGTGGCTGGGCTCCGACCACCGGCCTGTGTGGGCGCTGCTGCACGCGGTGCGCGCTGACCCTTGACTTTTTGTTTGACCTTTGGAAATTGGATCGCCATGTCTCTTACCCTGCCTGCCATCGCCGACCTGCACGATGCCGCGCTGACCGCCGCCCTGCAACACAAGATCGACCGCAAGACCGTGCCCTACGGCGCGCTGGGCCGGCTGGCGGCGCTGGCGCAGCGGCTGGGTTTGATCCTGAACACGACCGAGCCGCGCCTGCAGGCGCCGCAACTGGTCGTGTTTGCCGCCGACCATGGCGTGGCCGCGCGCGGCGTGTCGGCGTATCCGAGTGACGTGACCTGGCAGATGGTGGGCAACTTTTTGGCCGGCGGCGCTGCGGTGAGCGTGCTGGCGCGCCAGCATGGCATTGCGCAGACGGTGGTCGATTGCGGCGTGCGGCACGACTTTGACGCCGCGCACGGCCTGCTGGTGAAGAAGATCGCCCCCGGCACCGCCGACTTCAGCCAGGGCCCGGCGATGAGCGCCGCGCAGCGCGATGAAGCGCTGGTCAACGGCATGGAGATCGTCAAAAGCCTGCCCGGCAACGCGCTGCTGCTGGGCGAAATGGGCATTGGCAACACCTCGCCCGCCAGTTGCCTGCTGGCGCGCCTGGCCGGCATCGACGTGGGCGAAGTCACCGGCGCCGGCACGGGGCTGGATGAAGCCGGCATCGCCCGCAAGACCGCCGTGTTGCGCGAGGCGCTGGCCACCAATGCGGGCGCGACCGAGCCGCTCGATGTCCTGGCGGCGCTCGGCGGCTTCGAGATCGCGACGATGGTGGGCAGCGTGCTGCAGGCGGCGGCTGAGCGCCGCGTGATTGTGGTCGATGGCTTCATCGCCAGCAGCGCGGTGCTGGTGGCCAGCCGCATCGCGCCGCACGTGCTGCAGCGCTGCGTGTTTGCCCACCAGTCGGACGAGCGCGGCCACGCACGGCTGTTGCAGGTGCTGGGTGCTCAGCCGCTGATCGACCTCGGCCTGCGCGTGGGCGAGGGCAGCGGCGCGGCGCTGGCCTGGCCGCTGCTGGAGTCGGCCTGCCGCATCATCAACGAGATGGCGAGCTTTGAATCGGCGGGCGTGTCGGACAAGGGGTGAAGCTTTTTGCGGCC
>JAGOVZ010000197.1 GCA_018060485.1 Ottowia sp.
ACGGCGATGCGGTCGGTCGGCACGTCGGCGTCAAACGGCAGCCAGGCGGCGCCGGTCTTGGCGATGCCGAGTTGCAACACCAGCAGCTCGATGCCGCGCGGGTGCCACAAACCCACCATGTCGCCCGCGTTGACGCCGGCTTCAATCAGCCGGTGCGCCACGCGGTCGGCGGCGTCGTTCAGCTCGGCGTACGTCAGGTGCCGCGCGCCGAAGATCAGCGCCGTCTTGCCCGGCACGCGGGCGGCGGTGGCTTCAAAAATGTCGGCCAGGATTTCGTGGCGCAGCAGGTCGGGCCGGTCGGGGCCGTGCAGGATGGGGAAGTCGGGCATGCAAAAAAACGGGGCGCGGTCGGTGGCCCACTCACCCAGCGGCAGGCGGCGGCGCGGCTGAAAGGCGAAGAGCTGCATTCTGCCTGCCGCTACAGTGCGCGCATGTGTGCCGCACCGCCGTTGTTGTTGAACCTGCAGGGCGCGCGCCGCCGCCTGCTCTACGTCACGCTTTTTGAGGGGCTGGCGATTGCCATCGTGACGCTGGCACTGCTCGTCTTCACCGGCGCGGGCGCGGCCAGCGCCAGCGGGCTGGCCATCGGCTCGTCGGCCATTGCGCTGGGCTGGAACCTGGTGTTCAACATGCTGTTCGAGCGCTGGGAGCGCCGCCAGCCGACGCGCGGTCGCAGCGCGGCGCGGCGGGTGGCGCACGCCATCGGCTTTGAAGGCGGACTGCTGCTGTTTCTGGTGCCGTTTTTCGCCTGGTGGCTGGGCGTGAGCCTGTGGCAGGCGCTGGTGCTGGACATCGGCTTCTTGCTGTTCTTTCTGGTCTACAACTTTGTCTTTGCCTGGGCGTTCGACCGGCTGTTCGGGCTGCCGGCCGGGGTGGGGTGATTTTTTGGTTGTTTTAGGGCTCCAGCGCGCGTCCAACGTGCGCGAGCAGCTATCAAAATTGTATTGATCAAGGCGGCCTGCTGCGGCTTCAGGCGCACAATCGGGCCATGCTCCAACTCGCCGACATCCAAGCCGCCGCCGCCCGTCTGCAGGGCCAGGTGCTCGACACACCCTGCGTCGAATCGCGCACGCTCTCGCAGGTGACGGGCGCGCAGGTTTTCCTGAAGATGGAGAACCTGCAGTTCACCGCCTCGTTCAAGGAGCGCGGCGCGTGCAACAAGCTGGTGCAGCTTTCCGCCGAAGAGCGCGCGCGCGGCGTGGTGGCCATGAGTGCCGGCAACCACGCGCAGGGCGTGGCGTTTCATGCGCAGCGCTTGGGCATCCGCGCCGTCATCGTCATGCCGCGCTTCACGCCCGGCGTGAAGGTGGCCCGCACGCGCGGCTTTGGCGCCGAAGTCATCCTGCACGGCGACACGCTCGACGCCGCCAGCGCGCACGCCCGCGAACTGGCGCGCGAGCAAGGGCTGACTTTCGTGCACCCGTTCGACGACGAAGCCATCATGGCCGGCCAGGGCACGCTGGCGCTGGAAATGCTGGCCGAGCAGCCCGATCTGGACACGCTGGTGGTGCCGATCGGCGGCGGCGGCCTGATCAGCGGCGTGGCCACCGCGGCCAAGGCGCTCAAATCCGGCATCCGCGTGGTCGGCGTGCAGACGGCGCGCTTCCCCGGCGCGGTGAACGCCATCACCGGCAGCACGCACGCGCAAGGCGCCAGCACCATCGCCGAAGGCATTGCCGTGAGCAGCCCCGGCGCGCTGTGCCTGCCGCTGATTCGCCAGCACGTCGACGAATTGCTGCTGGTGGACGAGGGCGACATCGAGCAGGCCATCGTCATGCTGCTGGAGATCGAGAAAACGCTGTCCGAAGGCGCGGGCGCGGCGGCGCTGGCGGCGTTGCTGCGTTATCCGGAGCAATTCAAGGGGCGCAAAGTGGGCCTGGTGCTGTCGGGCGGCAACATCGACCCCATGCTGCTGGCCGCCATCATCGGGCGCGGCATGGTGCGCTCCGGCCGGCTGGCGCGCATCGTCGTCAGCGCGCGCGACGTGCCCGGCTCGCTGGCGCGCGTGACCACGCTGGTGGCCGAAGCGGGCGCCAACGTGCAGGAGATTCACCACCAGCGCGCCTTCACCCTGCTGGCGGCGCAGAACGTCGAGATCGAGATGGTGCTGCAAACGCGCGACACGGCGCACGTGCAGGAGCTGCTGGCGCGGCTGGCGGCCGAGGGGTTGGAGGCGCGCTGGCTGGGCGCGGCGCGGGTGAGCGATTGAAGGTCAAAACAGCGGCTGACGCTTGATAGTCAAGCGCGAGCAGCTATGGTTTTGAGAGTGTTTTGAACGCAAAGGGCGCAGAAGCTTCGCAAAAGGCGCAGAAATTTTTCAAATTTCTCTTCTGCGTCTTTTGCGCCATCTCTGCGCCCTTTGCGTTCAAGGGTATGGCTGAGCGTCCCCACGGCACCCCGCGCACGTGCCATGCACCGCCAGATCGACGCGCGCCGCCTGATGCCCATATTCGGCCAGCGTGCGGCGCAGCGCGTCGGCCACGGCTTGCGTGGGGGCGTCGGCGTCTTGCAGCGGAAAGTGCGTGTGGCAGGCGTCGCATTCGAAATGCGGCACGGCGGCGGTGCTCGCGCGCTCATCGATGCCCATGCCCATGCCCAGCCAGCGGAAGCGCCATGCGCGCTCGCTCGGCGCCGTGTGGCGCGCCAGCAGGCCGGCGGCAACCAGGCGATCAAGCAGGCGGTACAGGGTGACGGCGTTCATCGGCGCGCCCGACTGCGCCAGTTGATCTGCCACTTCTGCGTGCGTCGGCGCCCAGCCGGCGGCGGCACCATCGAACAGCTCGGCCACGCCCAGCACGGCGCGCGTGCTGCGCAGGCCGGCCTGGTGCAGGCGCTGGCTGAGGGCGGTGGGGTCGAGGTCGGGCATGGGCTTCAATAACGCAACTGACTTGCGATATGATCGCGCGCTTGGCGCTTTGATGCAAGTCAGTTGCATTTTAGGCCGCTCAACGAAACCATGACACCCCCGCCCCCGCTGCCCAAACGCCCGCCGCTGCTGCTGCGCGCGGCCGGCTGGCGCCTGCTGGTGGCCGCCGGTTTCAGTGCGCTGCTGCTGTTGCTGTGGCGTTGGGCGGTGATTTGACATGCTCGCGCCCCAACCGATCACGCTGCGCGACCTCACGCTGGGCTACGACGGCCATCCGGCCGTGCACCACTTGTCGGGCGCCATCGCGCCCGGCGCGCTGCTGGCGGTGGTGGGGCCCAACGGCGCGGGCAAGTCGACGCTGATCAAGGCGCTGGCCGGGTTGCTGACGCCCATCGGCGGTCACATCGACGGGCTGGCCGGTCAGCGTGTGGCCTACCTGCCGCAGCAGGCGGCGCTGGAGCGCGGCTTTCCGATTGGGGTCGGCGAGTTCGCGGCCATGGGCTTGTGGCACGAGACAGGTGCGTTCGGCGGCTTTTCGCGCGCGCAGCGCGAGCGGGTGCGCGCGGCGCTGGCGGCGGTCGGGCTCGAAGGCCACGCGCGCCAGCCGATCGACACGCTGTCGGGCGGCCAGTTGCAGCGCACGCTGTTTGCACGGCTGATGCTGCAAGATGCGCCCGTGTTGCTGCTGGATGAACCCTTTTCGGCCATCGATCAGCGCACCACGGTCGATTTGCTGCAACTGCTGCGCCAGTGGCACGCGGCCGGCAAGACGGTGCTGGCGGTGCTGCACGACTTGCACCAGGTGCGCGATGCCTTTCCTGAAACCCTGATGCTGGCGCGCGAGCTGGTGGCGTGGGGGCGGACGGATGAGGTGCTGACGCCGGCCAACCTGCAGCGCTTGCGCGCGATGCCGGAGGCGTTTGACGACCGGGCGGCGGTGTGCGAGGTGCCCGCCGCCGGTACGCCGCACGATCATGGTCATGCACACGATCATCAGCACCATCGCGGCGCCACGGAGCCGCGCCCATGACGCCCGAAATCGCCGACACCGGCCTTTGGGCGCTGCTGATCGCGCCGCTGACCGAATTCGGCTTCATGCGGCGCGCGCTGGTCGGCTGCGTGGCGCTGTCGCTCAGTTGCGCGCCGGTCGGCGTGTTTCTGCTGCTGCGCCGCATGAGCCTGACGGGCGATGCCATGGCGCACGCCATCTTGCCGGGCGCGGCCATCGGCTACCTGCTGGCGGGCCTGTCGCTGCCGGCGATGACCTTGGGCGGCATCGTCGCCGGGCTGCTGGTGGCGATTGGCTCGGGGCTGGTGGCGCGCTCCACCGTGCTGCGCGAAGACGCCAGCCTGGCCGCGTTCTACCTGATGTCGCTGGCGCTGGGGGTGCTGATCATCTCCACGCGCGGCTCCAGCGTCGATTTGCTGCACGTGCTGTTCGGCACCGTGCTGGCGCTGGGCGATGGCGCGCTGGGTCTGCTGGTGGGCATTGCGATTGCCACCATGGCCGCGCTGGCGCTGATGTACCGGCCGCTGGTGCTCGAATGTCTGGACCCGCAGTTTCTGCGCTGCGTCAGCCCGGCCAGCCCGGTGGCGCACTACGGTTTTCTGGTGCTGCTGGTGATCAACCTGGTGGCCGGCTTTCATGCGCTGGGCACGCTGATGGCCGTCGGCATCATGGTGCTGCCCGCCGCCACCGCGCGGCTGTGGGTGCGCAGCGTGCCGGCGCTGATGGCGCTGGCCGCGGCACTGGCGCTGGCGGCGGGCGTGGCGGGGCTGCTCATCAGCTACCACGCCGACTGGCCGACCAGTCCGACCATCGTGCTGGCGCTGGGCGCGGCGTATCTCGTGTCGCTGGTCGTCGGGCGATACGGCGCGTGGCGCGGCGGGCAGCATGGGCGGCGGCGCCATCTGCGGGCTTGAGCTTTTGAAGTCTTTTCGTGCTCTGGC
>JAGOVZ010000198.1 GCA_018060485.1 Ottowia sp.
TTTTGAGTCCCCTGCGTCTACCAATTTCACCACTCCGGCGACGCGCTGGGAAGCCTGAAATTATGGCACAGTGATGAACATGAATTACCCGACGATCGAAGACGCCGTGGGCCGCACGCCGCTGGTGCGGCTGCAGCGCCTGGATGCCGAGCGGAACGCCGCGCGCGGCAACGTGGTGCTGGCCAAGCTGGAGGGCAACAACCCGGCCGGCTCCGTCAAAGACCGCCCCGCGCTGTCGATGATCCGCCGTGCCGAGGAGCGCGGCGAGATCAAGCCCGGCGACACCTTGATCGAAGCCACCAGCGGCAACACCGGCATTGCGCTGGCGATGGCGGCGGCGATCAAGGGCTACCACATGGTGCTGATCATGCCGGAGGACTTGTCGGTCGAACGCGCGCAGACCATGAAGGCGTTTGGCGCCGAGCTGATCCTGACGCCGCGCTCGGGCGGCATGGAATACGCGCGCGACCTGGCCGACAAGATGGTGGCGCAGGGCAAGGGCCGCGTGCTGGATCAGTTTGCCAACCCGGACAACCCGCGCATCCACTACGAAACCACAGGCCCCGAACTGTGGGAACAGACCGACGGGCGCATCACGCACTTCGTCAGCGCCATGGGCACCACGGGCACCATCACCGGTGTGTCGCGCTTTCTGAAAGAGAAAAATCCCAAGGTGCAGATCATCGGCGCGCAGCCGGCCGAAGGCTCGCGCATTCCGGGCATCCGCAAGTGGCCCGAGGAATACCTGCCCAAAATCTACGACCCGAAGGCGGTGGACGAACTGGTGCTGGTCGATCAGCTCGACGCCGAGGACATGGCGCGGCGGTTGGCGCGCGAAGAGGGCATCTTTGGCGGCATTTCGTCCGGCGGCGCCGGCTGGGTGGCGCAGCAGATCGCGGCGCGCGAGCAGGGCGCGACCATCGCCTTTGTGGTGTGCGACCGCGGCGACCGCTATCTGTCCACCGGCGTGTTTCCGGCCTGATATTTCAATAAAACGGCCGCTGGCGCTTGACTGACAGGCGCGAGCAGCTATCAAAACAAAAGCATATGACGCGCTGGAACTTTTGCCCCCAATGTGCGAACCCGCTGGAAATGCTGCCGATGCAGGAAGACAGCGGCATCGTCGAGCGCTTGCGCTGCGCCGCCTGCGGCTTCACGCACTGGAACAACCCGACGCCGGTGCTGGCCGCCATCGTCGAATACCGCGGCCAGGTGCTGCTGGCGCGCAACGCCGCGTGGCCGGCCAAGATGTTCGCGCTCATCACCGGTTTCATGGAAGCGGGCGAGACGCCGCAAGAAGGCATCGCGCGCGAGGTGAAGGAAGAAACCAACCTTGACGTGCAGTCGCTCGGCTTGGTGGGCGTGTACGACTTCCAGCGCATGAACCAGGTCATCATCGCCTACCACGCCGTGGCGGAGGGCGAAGTGAAACTGTCGCCCGAGCTGGTCGACTGGCGCCTGTACGACCTGCCCGACCTGAAGTGCTGGCCGGCCGGCACCGGCTACGCGCTGGCCGACTGGCTGCGCACGCGCGGGCACGAGCCGGTGTTCTTCACGCCTGAAGAAAACGCAGAGCGCCGGCGCGGACTGGATTGAAATGACTCCCCCTGAGTCGCCTTCGGCGCCTTCCCCCAGGGGGACAACGCCCGTGGCCGGGTTCCACGGCGTTCCCGCGTGGCTTGCTCCGCAGCCGTTGGACTCTTTATGTGGCATGCAATGCGGGCGGCGCGCAGCGCCATCAACACCTGACAAGGATCGAACCATGGACATCGTGAAGGAAGTCGACGCACGCGGGCTGAACTGCCCGCTGCCGATTCTGAAAGCCAAGAAGGCGCTGGCCGAGTTGCAGAGCGGCGAATTGCTGAAGGTGCTGTCAACCGACGGCGGCGCGCTGCGCGACTTTCAGGCCTTTGCCAAGCAGACGGGCAATGAGCTGGTCGAGCAGACGACCGAAGGCGACACCACGGCGCATGTGCTGCGCCGGCGATAGGGGCGCACGATGATTTACGACACACTGATTTCAGCGGGCCAACTGCAGCAAGCGCTCGCGTCCGCCACGCCGCCCGTGGTGCTGGACTGCAGCTTCGATCTGACGGATGGCGCGGCCGGCCAGCGTGCCCATGACGCGGCTCACATCCCCGGCGCGTTTTACGTGCACCTGGACCGCACGCTGAGCGGCGCCAAGACCGGCCGCAACGGGCGTCACCCCTTGCCTGGCCAGGAAGACTTCGTGCAAGCCATGGCGGCGCTGGGCCTTGACAACGTCACGCAGGTGGTGGCCTACGACAACGCCGGTGGCATGTACGCCGCCCGCCTGTGGTGGATGCTGCGCTGGGTCGGCCATGCCGCGGTGGCCGTGCTGGACGGCGGCCTGGCGGCGTGGAAGGCGGCTGGGCAGCCGCTGCAGACCGGGGCGACTGCGCCACGCGCGCGCGGGGATTTCAGCCTGCGCCCGGCGCTGGTCAGCTGCGTGGATTACGACGCGGTGAAGGCCAATATCGATTCACGCGAGCGCCTGGTGGTGGATGCGCGCGCGCCGGATCGCTTTCGCGGCGAGAACGAAACGTTGGACGCCATCGGCGGCCACATTCCGGGCGCCCGCAACCGGCTGTTCCGCGACAACCTGGCGGCGGATGGCCGCTTCAAGCCCGCAGCGCAGTTGCGGCAGGAGTTCGATGCGATCACGGGCGGCCGCCCGGCCAGCGAACTGATCAACCAGTGCGGCTCGGGCGTCACGGCCTGTCACAACCTGCTGGCGATGGAGGTGGCGGGCCTGCGTGGTGCCGCGCTGTACCCCGGCTCGTGGAGCGAGTGGAGCGCGCAGCCCGGCGCGCCGATCGGGACCGGCGCCGACTGACCTACAGGCTGAGCGCTTTCAGGTAGTCGCGAAACGGCGCACCCATCTGCGGGTGCTGCAAGGCCAGCTCCACGGTGGCCTGCAGGAAGCCCTCTTTGCTCCCACAATCGTAGCGCTTGCCGCTGTATTGGTAAGCGTAGACGGCCTCTTTGCTCATCAAGCGCGCAATCGCATCGGTGAGCTGAATCTCGCCGCCGGCGCCGGGCGTCTGCTGGCGGATTTCATCGAAGATGCGCGGCGTGAGGATGTAGCGGCCAGCCACGCCCATGCGCGAGGGCGCGTCTTCGGGCGCGGGTTTTTCGACGATGCGCTCAAGTTGAATCAAGCGCTCGCCGGCTGGCGTACCGGCCACGATGCCGTAGCGGCGCACCTGGTCGGCCGGCACTTCCTGCACCGCCAGCAGCGAATGGCCGAGCGAGGCAAACGCCCCGGTCATCTGCGCCAGCACCGGCAGCCCGCCGGGCGGCCCGACCATCAGGTCGTCGGCCAGCAGCACCGCAAAGGGCTGCTCGCCCACGATGTGCGCGGCGCACAGCACCGCGTGGCCCAGGCCCAGCGAGCGCGGCTGGCGCACGTAGGTGCAGTCCATGTCGTCGGGCGCCACGGCGCGCACCACCTTCAGCAGATCGCGCTTGCCGGCGGCCTCCATCTCGCTTTCCAGTTCGTAGGCGGTGTCGAAGTGGTCTTCGATGGCGCGCTTGCTGCGGCCGGTGACAAACACCATGTGGCGCACGCCGGCGGCGTAGGCCTCTTCCACGGCGTACTGGATCAGCGGCTTGTCGACGATGGGCAGCATTTCCTTCGGGCTTGCCTTGGTGGCAGGCAGAAAGCGCGTGCCGAGGCCGGCCACGGGAAAAACGGCGGTGAGAACCTGGCGCGAAGCGGGCATGGAGAAAAAAAGCGAGGTGGTAAAGTGCCGAAGAAAGCAGCGCTCAGCCGTCGGCTCCTGTGCCGTGGCCCCGGGAGCGGCCGGACAACAAGTGGATCAACGGAGGCATGAGCTTGGACATTCTCCTGCTGGAGGATTTGGCCGCCGATGCGCGCCAGTGGCTGGCGGCACGGCATCAGGTCGATTATCGGCCAGAGCTGCTGGAAGACCCGGCGCGGCTGCACGCGCAGTTGCAACAGGTCGATGCGCTGGTGGCGCCGCCCCGGCTCAAGATCAACGGCCAGCTGCTCGACAGCGCGCCGCAGCTGGTGGCGGTTGGCCGCATCCACGACGGCACCGAAAACATCGATTTCGAAGCGTGCCAGAAGCGCCGCGTGCGCGTGATCCAGGCGTCGAGCGCCACCGTGCGCGCCAGTGCCGAGCACCAGTTGCTGGCGTTGTTGCAGCTGTTTCGTTCGGGCCTGCGGCCGCCGACTGGCCTGCCGGGCGCGCGCGGCCTGCCGGGGCGCGAGATCAACGACAGCGTGATCGCCCTGTTCGGCATGTCGCCACCGGCGCACGTGCTGGCCACCATGTTGGTGCCGCTGGGCGTGCGCGTGGTCGGCTACGACCCGGCGGTGCACCGCAACGCCGATCTTTGGCGGCGCCTGGGCGTGCAGCCGATGGCGATGAACGAGATGCTGGAAATCGCCGACGCGGTGGCCATGCAGACCATTTACGCCTCGCGCTACCGCGGGCTGGTGGGCGAGCGCGTGCTGGCCAGTTGCAAGCCGGGGCAGGTGTGGACCAGCATCAGCCGGCCGTCGCTGTTCGACCTCGATGCGCTGGCCGACGCCATGCGCTCGGGCCGCATCGGCGCCTTCACGATGGACAGCGACGATGAGCGCCTGCACGCCTCTGATTCGCCCTTGCGCGAGTTGCCGCACTTGCAGATCACGCCGCGCCTGGCGCCGTTCACGCAGGAGTCACAGGTGCGTGGCAGCTGGTACCTGGTCGACCGCATTCACGAAACGCTGATGCTGGCGGAGATCAGAAGCCAGACCGGGCCGC
>JAGOVZ010000199.1 GCA_018060485.1 Ottowia sp.
CCAGCGGCGTCCAGCTCATCTGGATGTTGCGGAACACGCGCTCGGGGTGCGGCATCAGCGCGGTGAAGCGGCCGTCGGCGGTGGTCACCGCCGTCAGGCCGCCGGGGCTGCCGTTGGGGTTGAAGGGGTAGGCTTCGGTCGCCGCGCCGTGGTGATCCACGAAGCGCATGGCGGCGATCACGCTGGCGGCGTCGCCGCGCTGGCTGAAGTTGGCGTAGCCCTCGCCGTGCGCCACGGCAATCGGCACCCGGCTGCCGGCCATGCCGGTGAAGAAGACGCTGGGCGAGTCGAGCACCTCGACCAGCGACAGGCGCGCCTCGAAGCGTTCGCTGACGTTGGTGGTAAAGCGCGGCCACGCCTCGGCACCGGGGATGATGTCGGCCAGTTCGGCAAACATCTGGCAGCCGTTACACACGCCGAGGCCAAACACGTCGGGCCGCGCGAAGAAGGCCTTGAATTGATCGGCCAGTTGCGGGTTGAACGTGATGCTGCGCGCCCAGCCGATGCCGGCGCCCAATGTGTCGCCATAGCTGAAGCCGCCGCAGGCGACCAGGCCTTTGAAATCCGACAGCTTGGCGCGGCCGGTTTGCAGGTCGGTCATGTGGACGTCAAAGGCCTCGAAGCCCGCCTCGGTGAAGGCGTAGGCCATCTCAACATGCGAGTTGACGCCTTGCTCCCGCAGGATGGCGACGCGCGGACGAGCACTCAGGACTGCTGCGCTTTTGGTAGCAGCTCGCGCTTGCTCCGACTGCGCTAGCGCCATGTTTTGCTTCAAATCATCGCTGAGCAGCACGTTCAGTCCCGGATCGACCGGATCACCTGCCGCCGCGTGCTCGGCATCGGCGCACGCGGGGTTGTCGCGCTCGCGAGCGATCTTCCAGCTCACGCTGTCCCACACCTGCTGCAGATCTTGCAGGCTGGCGGAGAAGATTTCGCGCGTGTCGCGCCACACGGCGAGCTTGCCCTTGCCTTTGTCTATGGACGAACTGGCCGGCCGCGTCTTGCCGACCACGTGGCTCCACTTCGACAAGCCATGCGCGCGCAGCACCTGCATCACCGCGTCGCGCTCGGCCGTTCGCACTTGCAGCAACACGCCCAGCTCTTCGGCGAACAGCGCACGCAGCGTCAGCTCTTCGCGCCGCGCGCTGATCTGCTGTGCCCAGTTCTTGGCGTCGCCGTATTCGGCGCGGCTGTCGCTGATGCCGTCGCCTTCGGTCACCAGCAGATCGACGTTGAGCGCCACGCCGACTTGGCCGGCAAAGGCCATCTCGCCCGCCGCGGCCAGCAGGCCGCCGTCGCTGCGGTCGTGGTAGGCGAGGATCTTGCCGTCGGCGCGCAACTGGTTGACGGCGGCGACCAGCTGCTTCAGCAACTCGGGCTCGTGCAGATCGGGCACGCCGTCCTGCTGCGGGCAGCCGCTTTGGCCCAGCGTCTGCGCCAGCACGCTGCCGGCCAGGCGATTTCTGCCCTTGCCCAGATCGACCAGCAGCAGCGTCGTGTCCTGCTCGCGGTCCAACTGCGGCGTGAGCGTGCCGCGCACGTCTTGAACCGAGGCAAAGGCGCTGACGATCAGGCTGACGGGCGAGACGACTTTTTGGGCCGCCCCCTCCGCCTGCCACTGCGTGCGCATCGACAGGCTGTCTTTACCGACGGGAATCGACACGCCCAGGGCCGGGCACAGCTCCATGCCGACGGCCTTGACGGTGGCGTACAGCGCCGCGTCTTCACCCGGCTCGCCGCAGGCGGCCATCCAGTTGGCGGACAGCTTGACGCGCGGCAATTCAATCGGCGCCGCGAGCAGATTGGTGATCGCCTCGGCCACGGCCATGCGGCCCGATGCGGGCGCATCCAGCGCGGCCAGCGGCGTGCGTTCGCCCATGCTCATCGCTTCGCCGGCGAAGCCCTTGAAATCGGCCAGCGTCACGGCGCAGTCGGCCACCGGAATTTGCCACGGCCCGACCATCTGGTCGCGGTGCGTGAGGCCGCCCACGGTGCGGTCGCCAATGGTGATGAGAAAGCGCTTGCTGGCGACGGTGGGGTGGCTCAATACCTTGATGACGGCGTCTTGCAGGGTCACCCCATCCAGGTTGAGCGGCGTGAATTCGCGCGTCAGGGTGGTTACGTCGCGGTGCATCTTGGGCGGCTTGCCGAGCAGCACGTCCATGGGCATGTCGACGGCTTGGCTCCCTCCCCCGCTGGGGGAGGTTTGGGATGGGGGCAAGCCCCGTGTGCTGGTGACGGGGCTGCCCCCATCCCCACCTTCCCCCAGCGGGGGAAGGGGCAAATCCAGGTCGCCGACGACGAGTTGCCGCTCCTGCGTCGCTACCCCCACCACCGCAAACGGGCACCGCTCCCTCGCACACAGCGCCTCAAACAACGCCAGCGATTCCGGCGCAATCGCCATCACATAGCGTTCCTGGCTTTCGTTGCTCCAGATTTCCTTCGGCGCCAGGCCGCTTTCTTCCAGCGGCACGGCGCGCAGATCAAAGCGCGCACCGCGACCTGCATCGTTCGTCAATTCAGGAAAAGCATTCGACAAGCCACCCGCCCCCACGTCGTGAATCGCCAGGATCGGGTTATCCGCGCCCAGCGCCTGGCACTGCGTGATGACCTCTTGCGCGCGGCGTTCGATCTCCGGGTTGCCGCGCTGTACCGAATCAAAATCCAGGTGCGCCGCGTTGGCCCCGCTGGCCAGCGACGACGCCGCGCCGCCGCCCATGCCGATGCGCATGCCGGGACCGCCCAACTGAATCAGCAGGCTACCGGCCGGAAACTCGATCTTGTGCGTCAAGCCCGCGTCGATGCTGCCAATGCCACCCGCGATCATGATCGGCTTGTGATAGCCGCGCTGCACGCCGCCGGCCTGCAGCTCGTATTCGCGGAAATAACCGACCAAGTTCGGCCGCCCGAATTCGTTGTTGAAAGCCGCGCCGCCCAGCGGCCCCTCGGTCATGATTTGCAGCGGGCTGGCCATGTGCTCGGGCTTGCCGACCGCCGAATCCCACAGCTTGCTGACAGTGAACCCTGTCAACCCGGCCTTGGGCCGCGCGCCGCGCCCGGTCGCGCCTTCATCGCGAATCTCGCCGCCCGCGCCGGTGCTGGCGCCGGGGAAGGGGCTGATCGCCGTCGGGTGGTTGTGCGTTTCCACCTTCATCAGCACGTGGCGCGTGGCAGTATCTTTTTGATAGCTGCTTGCGCTCGTCCCGCCCGCGCCAGCGGCCGATTTGGCTTGAAAAACCTCGACCGTGCCGCCTTCCATCACCGCCGCGTTGTCGCTGTAGGCGACCACGGTGTGCTGCGGGTTTTGCTGCTCGGTGTGGCGGATCATGCCGAAAAGGCTCTTGTCCTGCGCCACGCCGTCGATGGTGAACTGCGCGTTGAAAATCTTGTGCCGGCAATGCTCGCTGTTGGCCTGCGCGAACATCATCAGCTCCACATCGGTCGGGTTGCGGCCCAACTTCGTGAAGGCGTCCATCAAATAGTCGATCTCGTCAGCCGCCAGCGCCAGGCCCCAGTCGGTGTTGGCCTGCTCCAGCGCGGCGCGGCCACCGGCCAGCACATCGACGTGCGCCAGCGGCTCAGGATGCAGCTCGGTGAACAGCGCGCGCGCCTCGTCGCGGCTGGCCAGCACGCTCTCGGTCATGCGGTCGTGCAGCAGCGCGGCGACGGCATCCAGATCACTTTTTGATAGCTGGTGACGCCCTAACAGCTTGCGCTGCAAGCCGATTTGATATTCAACGAGGCGCTCCACGCGGTGCGGATTCAGGCCGCAGTTGCGCGCGATATCGGTGGCTTTCGATGCCCAGGGCGACACGGTGCCCATGCGCGGCGCCACGACGACCGCCGCGTCAGGCGCCGCGCTGCCAGCGGCGAAAGGCTCGCCGTAGGTCAGCAACGCGCCCAGTCGATCCAGCTCGTCCGCGTTCGGCGCCTGATCGAACCCCACCAGATGCACATGGCGCGCGCGGATCGACTCCACCCCGGCGTTCACCGCCTGCAGGCGCGGCAGCAGTTGCCGCACGCGAAAGTCGCTCAGGGCGTTGCCGCCGTCGAAGAAATGGATGTGCATTTGAAAAACTCGGGTTAAGCGGGATGTTCGATGTGGCGCTGGCGTTCGGCCGCAGTGGCCAGCAGCATCGGCACGCCATCATCAAAGCTGAGCAGCTTCATGCCGTTTTGAACGGCCGCAGTCAGCAGCCAGGCATCGGTGACCTGGCGGTGGCCCATCAGGCCGCCGGTACACACGGCCAGCACGGTGGCCAGATCGGGCGCTGATTCGAGGTAACGATGTTTCGGGTGCGCGGTGTTGCGCAGCAGCAGTTCGGCCACATCCGCCATGGCCATGGCGCGGCCGGCGATCACGGGCTGGCAGAGCAGCCGCACAAAGGCGGCTTGCGTCAAGGCGCAGGTGGCCCAACCTTCGGCCGCGTGGCGACCAAACCAGTCGCGCATGCGCTCATGGTGTTCATGCGGTGGCCAGCACAACGCGATGAGCGCGTTGGCATCCAGCAAGTGGCTCAAGGCGTGTCGTCCAGCAGCGCCTTGACTTGCGCGGCCGTCACGCGCGGCGTGTCGGCCGGCAGGTCGTACACCCAGATGCCGTTTTTTTCCACCAGCGCCAGTTTCTGCGCCGTCGATTGAAGGATCAATTCCGACACCGCCTGCCCGAGCTTCAGCGCCCGCGCCTGCGCGTAGGCTTGCGCGGCGGCAAACGCATCGCTTTCGAGGGTAATGGTGGTACGCATCTGATGCACTCGCGTCGATTTGATG
>JAGOVZ010000200.1 GCA_018060485.1 Ottowia sp.
CCCGCCATGCGCCCCGCCGCCACGCCGCGCAAAAAGCCCAGGATGCCGGCGTGCACGCCCAGCGGCTCCAGCAGCGTGGCCAGCAGCATCAGATCGCGCGCGGCGCCGATGCTGGTTTGCAGCTCGGTCGCCTGCTCTTGCCAGCGGCGCGTGCGTTCCTTGGGCAGCACGGTGCGCAGCGCCTCCAGCACGTAGCGCGTGCGCTTGGCCAGCAGGCGCACGTTGTGCTGGTGCTCGATGCCTTCGGCGGTGTCCAGGTCGGCGGCGGCCATTTCCTCGACCTCGGTCGACAGGCGGCTGTGCAGGCGCTTGGTGCGGCTGGCGGCCCAGTCGGCAATGCCGCGCTCGGCCAGCTCGGGCGTCCAGGCGGCTTGCGGCAGCGCGTGCAGCCAGCGTTCCAGCGCCAGCAGGGCCTGCCCGGTGGGCGGTGATTCGAGCGCGCTCAGCAAGCCGGCACGACGCATGCGGCGCTCGGCGGTGACGGCGGTTTCCATGGCCTGCCATTGTTGGGCGCGTTCGGCGTCGCCCGCAATGTAGGCATCGGCCCATTGCGGCAGGCTTTCCAGCGCGGCGACGTCCAGGTCGCGCATGGCGCCCAGCGCTTTCAACAGCGGGCGCAGCGCGGTGGTGTCGGGCGCCGGGTGCGCCTCGCCCAGCAGCGGCTTGAACAGCCACAGCGCGCTGCGCCAGCGCCGCCAGCCGACGCGCGCCTGGTGCACCAGCTCGGGGCCGTCGGACTGCAGGATGCCGCCCAGGTTTTCAACCAACTGGCCCAGCATCTCGCCCAGCACGCTTTGCGCGGCGGGCAGCACGGGTGTGTCTTCGGCCAGATCGAGCTTGCGCGCGCGGCGTGGCGCGTGCGTGGTGCCGTCCAGCAGGCGCCAGCCGCGCTCGGCCTTGCTGACGGTGGCGGGCAGCACGGGCAAGCGCTGGGCAATGTGCTCGGCCAGGGCGAACAGCGCGTCGGGCGAGCCCTTGAGCAGTTCCAGCTCGACCTCGCACAGCGCGGCGCGCTGGTCGCCCGCGCGCACGCTGCCCACGTCCAGCACCACCTCGATGCGGCTGCCGTCGTCGGCGGTGAACAGGCGCAGCGTGCGGGTGGATTCGGTTTCGAAGCAGGGCGCCAGTTGCGCCAGCCACTGGCCGTCCTGGTCGAGCGTCGGCCACGGCGTGCCTTGCAGCGCCACGGGGTCGAGCTGGCCTTCGTGCACCGCGGCTTCCCATTCGCCGCGCTGGCTCAGGCCTGCGGTCGCGGTGCCGGCGGTTTTCAGGGTTTGCAGCCAGCGCGTCTTGCCGCTGCCCTGCCGCAGGCTGCGCAGGCGCAGCGCGGCGCGTTGCTGGCGCAGGTCCTGCGCGGGGGTGTCGAAGTAGATGTTGCGCAGCTTTTGCTGCACCGGCGCCAGATCGGCCAGCAGCGGCAGCTGGGCCATTTGCTCGCCCACGGTGCGCGGGTCGGCGCCGGGCAGGGCGAGCTTGAGTTCAATCTCGGCGCTGGCGGCGGGCGCCGCGGCCGTCGGATGAGGCCGTTGGATGGTCAAATTGGGCTCCAGCGCTTGTCCATCAAGCGCGAGCAGCTATTAAAAACAGAGTAACCAGGCGCTGATGACATCAACCGCGCAGGCCCTGCCCGGCGCCCGCATCGCTCGTACGCAGGAACGCCAGCACTTCGCCCCATTTCGACGGGTTGTAGGACGTGGGAACTTGCGCGTGTGAAGCCACGTCGGCGGCAACGTCCGCCGCTAGCGTCTCCAGTGCGACACGGGCGTTCACGAGTGCCGCGTTGTAGTCGGGCGGGATCGCGCGAAAGGAATGGGCCGAATCACCGATCTTTGCGATGATCTCCTGCGCGCGCGGTACTCCCGAGTTCTGCAGCGCCATGATCAGGTCGTCTTCCAGCGGGGCCGCATCTGCAATCGACGGGTCAACCTGCACGAGCTTCGCGTCTTCCACAATATAGCCATCCAGGAGCAGGCATTGCGTTAGGTCGTGCAGACGCTCGTCGAATCGGTGCTTCGGACTCACTCTTGCGCGCAGGTCACCCTTGGTGGCCACGACTTCGGCCAGCACAAGCATCAGGGGGCGTTCGTCAAGCCCGCGTATCGTGCTCAAGAGCCCATACAGCAACTGGTCTCGCGACAACGACAGGTGTTGCACGCCGTACTTGCTGAGCAGCACGACGGACATCATGGGCTCCTGGAGCTCCAAGAACTGAGCGAGAGAATAGCGAGTCCTTGTTCCAATCATGTTGGGCTCCTTCGTGGGACGGCTCGGCGTAGCGCCGGGTAACAGTTGACAGCGCAATGATAACTTCATTTTGCACGATAACAACTATTGTGTTATCGTGCAAAAACAAAGTTATATAGAGTGAACCTTGCCGATCCTCGTCACCGCCGTTCTGCACTACCTCCAAGAGGTCCTGGGCATTGATGCGTCACGCGTGAAGCCGTGGGCGCGTGCAAACGAACTACCGTACTTCCTTCGCGACGTCTTCCAGTTCAGCGAGCTAGAGCTGCTGGGGCACCCCGTTGTGTTGGCGATCGGGCGCGGAGAGGCCAAGCAATCCCTCAGCGACGTCCGCACATGGCTGGACAAGGTCAAGGCCTTGGCCGGTCAGCCAGCGGTCTACGTCACCGATGCCCTGGCATCCTATGAGCGTCGGCGCTTGATCGAGCAAAACGTCCCGTTCATCGTGCCGGGCAACCAACTCTATCTGCCGGATCTGGGGCTGGATCTGCGTGAGTATTTTCGGCAGCGCACTCCGGCCACGGAAGCGGCGCTGAGCCCATCCGCGCAAGCCATGCTGATCACCGCTTTGCTGCGTCAGCCGTGGCAACCCGATTGGCAGCCTTCCAGGGTTGCGGCCGCGCTGGGCTACACGCCCATGACACTGTCGCGCGCGGTCAAGGAGCTGACTGCGGCCGGGCTGGCTGCCGTGCACACGGTCGGCCGCTCGCGCTGGCTGCGAATGGATCTCCCACCAGAGCAGGTCTGGGAGCGTGCGAAGCCCGCACTGCGAACGCCGGTTAGGCGCACAGTCTGGGTGGCAGCCCACGGGGTCGCAGCACACCGACTCAGCCGCCTCGCGGGTCTGAGTGCGCTCGCGCGCTATTCCATGATGACCGAGCCGAAATGGCCGGTGTATGCGTTAACCGCCGCCGACTGGAAGGCTGCGACGGATGCCGGCGTTCGCGAGTTGCCTGAGCCCGAAGCGGGCGCCCAAGAATGGCAGCTGTGGAGCTACAGCCCGGCGTTGGTGCCAGACGCCAACACGGTGGACCCGCTCTCGCTGACGCTCAGCCTGCAGGAGAACGCCGATGACCGAATCCAGCTCGCACTGGACGAACTGAAAGGACAACTTCCATGGTGAGAGGGTTGGAAATTTTCCAGGAGCGTTTCGCGGCATACGTCGATCAGTACGTCCTGATTGGCGGCACAGCCGCGAGCCTGACGATGGAAGAGGCGGGGCTGGAGTTCCGCGCCACCAAAGACCTGGACATCGTCCTGCATGTGGAAGCCCTGACGCCGGCGTTTGGTGAGGCCTTCTGGAAATTCGTCGAGGACGGCGGCTACGAAATTCGCCAGGCCAGCGACACAGGAAAACCCATCTTTTACCGGTTCCAGAAGCCCGCTGATGATCTCTACCCGGCGATGGTCGAATTGTTTGCGCGAGCTCCCGACGGATTGCAACCGGCCGAAGGCAGTCAGCTGACACCGATACCACTAGACGAAGCCGTGTCCAGCTTGTCAGCCATTTTGCTGGACGAGACCTACTACGCCTTCATCATGGCGGGCCGCCGCGAAGTCGATGGCCTGCCCTGGGTCGGCGAAGACCGCCTGATCCCGCTCAAGGGCATCGCGTGGCTGGAATTGACTGCGCGGAAAGAGCTGGGCGCCAAGGTGGATGCGAAGGACGTGCGCAAGCACCTCAACGACGTGCTGCGACTTTCGCAACTGCTGGCGCCGGCCACACGAATTCCGCTCGACAAGAAGATCGGCGACGACATGACGCGTTTCCTTGTTGCCGTCGCGGCCGACCCCTCCATTGACCCGAAAGCGCTGCAGCTTGGCAACGTTGCTGTTGCCGAATTGGTAGCCCGAATCGCCCAGGCATATGAAATTGAACTGCCTGCGCAGGCGACGGGATGACGGACGAGAAGTTAAGCGGAACGGGCCGATGGGTAGCCAGCCCGACCGGAACTCACAAAAACGGAGGAGGAGACATGGCATTGTTCAAGGCATGGTGTGCTGGCACCAAGGACAAAAGCAAGAAGAAAACGTTCCGAACATACTCGGAGAAAGATGGCGGCCGTGCAGCTGTTCTTACGCAACTGGGCGAAGCCGTCAGGACGCACTACGACCAGGCTGACCGGATCGCTGACGATGTCGCCCGCCTTGGCTACGACGGCGCCTCCGAAATTCTGAGGGCGCTGCTGCCACAGTCGAAGCGCGCGCGCTCCGGAGACCTCGGCGAAATCCTGGCCTCTGAACTGGTTGAGGAGGACATGGGCTTTCGTATTCCCGTCCGGCGGATGCGATTCAAAGATGGGCGCGAGGTCGCAATGCGCGGCGACGATTTCATCGGCGTGGGCTACGACCCCGATGAAAAGCTCTGGCTGCTAAAGGGCGAGTCGAAAAGCCGAGCGAACCTTGGCAACGTGACGATTGCCGAAGCGCGTGAAGCCCTGAACCGGTACGGCGGCCGCTGCACGCCGGATTCCTTGCTGTTCATCGCGAATCGGCTCCTCGAAAGCGCCGACAAAGATGA
>JAGOVZ010000201.1 GCA_018060485.1 Ottowia sp.
CGGCCAGCCGCTCGAGCCGCCGGGCGATGGTGTCGCGGCGCGTGCGCAGGGCAAAGAAGATGGCGTAGGTGCACAGCAGAAACAGCAGCGCCGAACTCACCAGCATGTCGTCGACGATGGTGGGCGACGCGTCCGCATGGCCCGCCGTGTGCAGCAAGGCCACGGCGGTGATGTACAAGCCCGCCAGCGTGCCGGCGACCGACAGCAGTTGCAGCAGTTCCTCGCGCAGCCACATGCGGTCAGGTGAACGCGTCATCAGGGTTGGCATGGCGCTAAAAAAACGTAACTTAGCAGAGCGGCGGCGCGCCGGGGCGGGGTCTGGCAGTGACTTCACGCGGCCGAATTCGGCTTTACATATCTTCAATCAAGCGATAACCGGCCTGCCGCACGCTGCCGCTACGATGCGTGGCTGGCACGGTGGTCGCGCTGCCGACCAGTGGCGGCGCGGGCTGCCCGCGACTCATAACGACAGAACATGCAAGCCCAAGAACCTTCTTCCGAGCCCGTGGCCGCACCGGCCGCGGCGCCCGCCACCCGCCCACGCCGCTGGCTCGGCACCATCGTCACGCTGCTGCTGATCGCCGCGCTGGCCGGCGGCGCGTGGTGGCTGGTGCAGCGCGCCAAGGCGCCCAGTGCCGCGGGCGCGGGCGCGGGCGCGGGCGGCGGCGGGCCACGTGGTGGGCCTGGGGGGCCGGGCGGGCCAGGTGGTGGTGGTGGCGTTTCGACCACCGTCGGCTCGGCGCTGGCGCGCCAGGGCGATCTGCCGGTGCTGGTCGATGCGCTGGGCACCATCACGCCGCCCACCACCATCACGCTGCAGCCGCAGGTGTCGGGCACGCTCATCGAGGTGCTGTTCACCGAAGGGCAGATGGTGCAAAAAGGCCAGGTGCTGGCGCGCATCGACGCGCGGCCCTACCAGCAGGCGCTGGTGCAGGCGCAGGGCCAGCGCGCGCGCGACGAGGCACAACTGGCCGCCGCGCGCGTCACGCTGCAGCGCTACCAGACGCTGTGGAAGCAGGATTCCATCGCGCGGCAAGAAGTCGACACGCAGGCCGCGCTGGTCAAGCAGCTGGAAGGCACGGTGCAGGCCGACCGCGCCAGCGAGCAGGCGGCGCAGCTCAACGTCAACTTCTCGACCCTCCGCGCGCCCATCAGCGGGCTGATCGGCCTGCGCACGGTCGATCCGGGAAATCTGGTGAGCAGCGGCAGCGCCGGCGGCATTGCCACCATCACGCAGATCACGCCCATCGACGTGGTGTTTGCCGTGCCGCAAGACCGCGTGCCGGCGGTGCGCGAGGCGCAGCAGGCGCATGCGCGCGCGGGCGGCGCGGGCGGCAGCCTGCCGGTGACCGCCATGGACAGCGCGCGCACCAAGACGCTGGCCGAAGGCCGTTTCATGACGCTCGACAACCAGATCGACACCGCCACCGGCACCGTCAAGGCCAAGGCGCGCTTTGCCAATACCGATGGTGCGCTCTACCCCAACCAGTTCGTCAACGTGCGGCTGCAGCTGGGCACCACGCCCGGCGTGCTGGTGCCGGTGACGGCGGTGCGCACCGGGCCCGAGGGCGACTACGTCTACGTCATCGACGACGAGCGCGTGGCGCACATGCGCAACGTCAAGCGCGGGCTGGCCACGGTCGAGCAGATCCTCATCACCAGCGGCCTGCAGGCCGGCGAGCGCGTGGTGACCGAAGGCGGCGACCGCGTGAAGGATGGGGGCAAGGTGCAGCTGGCGGGCAGCGGGCCGGCCGGCGGCGCGTCGGGCGCTGCGGCAGCGGGCGGTCGGCAAGGCCGGCGCGGCGGCGCCAGCGCGCCGGGAGCGGCCGCATCAGGCGCCTTATCTGAAGCAAATCGGCCGCCAGCGCAGTCACAACAAGCGCCAGCAGCTACTGATTCAGGAGCGAGCCCCGTGCCGGCACCAGCCGGTGCATCGGCGCCCGATGCCGCCGCCAGCCGCCCGAGCGGCCTTGATCGCCTGCCGCCCGAGCTGCGCGCCAAGGTGCTGGCGATGCCGCCCGAAGAGCGGCGCGCCTACATGCAGCAGTTGCCCGAGCAGCGGCGCGCGCGCGAAGCGGCCAGCGGCAACTGAGCAGCCAGCGCCAGGTTCCAGGCACCGCGCCCCGCATGAACGTCTCCCGCCTCTTCATCCAGCGCCCCGTCGCCACCGGCCTGTTCATGCTGGCCATCGTGCTGGCTGGGCTGGTGGGCTTGCGCTTTCTGCCACTGGCGGCGCTGCCGCAGGTGGATTACCCGACCATCCAGGTGCAGACGCTGTACCCCGGCGCCAGCCCCGACGTGATGAGCCGCACGGTGACGGCGCCGCTGGAGCGCCAGTTCGGCCAGATGTCGGGGCTCGACCGCATGAGCAGCACCAGCGCGGCGGGTGTGTCGATGGTCACGCTGCAGTTTGCGCTCAATCTGGGCATGGACGCGGCCGAGCAGCAGGTGCAGGCGGCCATCAACGCCGGCGGCTCGCTGCTGCCGGCCGACTTGCCGGCGCCGCCGGTGTACGCCAAGGTGAATCCGGCCGACGCGCCGATCCTGCAGCTGGCCATCAGCTCCGACAGCCTGCCGCTGACCGAGGTGCAGAACATGGTCAACACGCGGCTGGCGCTGAAGATCAGCCAGATCACGGGCGTTGGCCTGGTCACGCTGGCGGGCGGGCAGCGGCCGGCGGTGCGGGTGCAGGGCAACCTCGACGCGCTGGCGGCCATGGGCCTGGGGCTGGACAGCATCAGCAGCGCCATCAGCGCCGGCAATTCCAGCACCGCCAAGGGCAGCTTCGACGGCCCCAAGCGCAGCTACACCATCAACGCCAACGACCAGTTGATGACGGCGAATGACTATCGCGAGCTGATCGTGGCCTACGTGGGCGGCGCGCCGGTGCGGCTGAAAGACGTGGCGCGCGTTTCCGACGGCTCCGAGAACAGCCGCCTGGGCGCCTGGGCGGCCATCAAAAACGATAGCGGCTCAGGCACGTCTGACGGGCGCCAGGGCGCCGAAACGCCTGAAACGGCAGCGCTCACGCCGGCCATCATCCTGAACGTGCAGCGCCAGCCCGGCGCCAACGTGATCGCCACGGTGGACGCCATCAAGAAGGAATTGCCCGCGCTGCAGCAAAGCCTGCCTGGCAGCGTGCGGGTGCAGGTGCTGTCCGATCGCACGCTGGGCATTCGCGCCTCGGTCGAGCACGTGCAGATGGAGCTGCTGCTGGCGGTGGTGATGGTGGTGCTGGTGATCTTCCTGTTCCTGCACAGCCTGCGCGCCACGGCGATCGCGTCGATTGCGGTGCCGATCTCGCTGCTGGGCACGGTGGGCGCGATGTACCTGCTGGGCTACTCGCTCGACAATCTGAGCCTGATGGCGCTGACGATTGCCACCGGCTTCGTGGTCGATGACGCCATCGTCATGATCGAGAACATCTCGCGCCACCGCGAGCTGGGCGCGCCGCCGTTCGAGGCGGCGATGAAGGGCGCGGGCGAGATCGGCTTCACCATCATCTCGCTCACGGTGTCGCTGATCGCGGTGCTGATTCCGCTTTTGTTCATGCAGGAGGTGATTGGCCGCTTGTTCCGCGAATTCGCGGTCACGCTGGCGATCACCATCTTGTTTTCGGCCGTGGTCTCGCTCACGCTGGTGCCCATGATGTCGGCGCGCTGGCTGGAGCCGCTGGACCACGCGCAGGGCCGCATCGGCGCCTGGGTGCAGCGGCGCATGGACTGGACGGTGGGCCACTACGACCGCGGCCTGCAATGGGTGCTGGCGCATCAGCCGCTGACGCTGCTGGTGGCGCTGGCCACGCTGGCGGTCACGGTGCTGCTGTACTGGGGCATGCCCAAGGACTTGTTCCCGACGCAGAGCACCGGCCAGTTGCAGGGCCGCGTGCAGGCGGCCAGCGACGTGTCTTACGAACGCATGGCCGCGCTGCAGCAGGCGGCGGCCGGCGTGGTGCTGGCCGACCCGGCGGTGCAGTCGATCAGCTCGGTGGTCGGCGTCGACGCCGCCAACAACACCATGCTGTCGGCCGGGCGCCTGACGGTGAACCTGCGCCCGCGCGGCGTGTTCAGCGATTCCGAAGCCACCATCATGCAGCGCCTGCGGCAAAGCGTGGCCCAGCAGGTGGCCGGCGTGGCGCTGTACCTGCAGCCCACGCAAGACCTGACCATCGACAGCGACAGCGGCCCGACCGAGTTCCGCTTCGACCTGGAAGGCGTTGACACGCAACTGGTCAACAGCTGGGCGCAGCGCCTGGTCGCGCGCCTGCAAAGCGTGCCCGAGGTGCGCCACGCCACCACCGACGCCGGCGCCGCCGGCCTGGCCGCCATGGTGAAGATCGACCGCGACACCGCCGCGCGCCTGGGCGTGACGGCCAGCACGCTCGACAACACGCTCTACAACGCCTTTGGCCAGCGCATTGTCTCGACCATCTTCAGCGAGACCAACCAGTACCGCGTGATTCTGGAAGCCGCGCGCGACAGCGCCGCCACCCTGCGCACGCTGCAGGAGCTGCCGGTGAAAACCAGCAGCGGCACCACCACGCCGCTGGCCAGCTTTGCGCAGGTGGTCGAGCAGCCGTCGCCGCTGCAGGTGCTGCGCGTGTCGCAGTACCCGGCCGCCACGGTGGGCTTCGATACCGCGCCCGGCGTGTCATTGGGCGCCGCGGTGCAGGCGGTGCGCGCGGCGGCCACCGCCGAGGGGCTGCCGGAATCGATTGCGCTGCATTTCAC
>JAGOVZ010000202.1 GCA_018060485.1 Ottowia sp.
GAGCGGCAGCGCCTCGCCGACGGCGGCGCGGATCAGCGGCAGCGCGTGCGCGGTGACCACGGCCGTGTCCAGCGTGCGCCCGCCGTGGTTGCTGACGATGAGGCCGGCGACGCCCATCGACTGCACCTGGCGCGCGTCCTGTGGGTGCAGCACGCCCTTGAGCCACACCGGCAGCCGCGTCTGCGCCTGCAGCCAGGCCACGTCGTCCCAGGTCGGCGCGTGTGCGGGCACACCGGCGCAGTAGGTGTCGGGCGCTGGTGGCGCGGCGGGCGCGTGCTGCAGATGCACGGCCGGCGCGCTGGCGCCGGGCGGCAGCGGGTGGCGCCATTCGCGCTCGCGCACGCCTTGGACGGGCGCGTCGGCCGTCAGCACGATGGCCTCGAAACCGGCCGCCTCGGCCCGCTGCACCAGCGCGTGGTTGAAGCCGCGATCGGCCTGCCAATAAAGCTGAAACCACAGCGGCCCGCACGCCGCCTCGGCCAGCACGGCCTGGGCGATGCTTTCCATCGGCACATCGGATTGGGTGCTGAGCACGTAGCCCGCGCCCTGCGCCGCGGCGGCCAGCGCGCTGGCCCATTCCCCATCGGGGTGCGCCAGCTTCTGATGCGCCACCGGCGCCAGCAGGATCGGGTGCGCCAGTTCGCGGCCGGCCAGCGTCACGCGCGTGTGGCCGCCAGCCAGCGGACGCAGAACGCGCGGCCACAGGCTCAAGCGCTGCCAGGCGGCGATGTTTTCGCGCAGTGTGATCTCGTCCGCCGCGCCGCCCTCAAAAAAGGCCCACGCCGCATCGTCCAGCGCGTGCCGGGCGGCCTCGGCGTAGTCGCCAAGCGTTGCTGGAGTTGGGGTGGGCGATTTCAAAATTGATAGCTGCTTGCGCAGGATGGACAAGCGCTGGCGGCCATTTTTACCATGACGGCCGGCTGGCGAAGACTCATGTACTCGACCACTGGCGCAGCAGGTTGTGATAGACGCCCGTCAGGCGCGTGGCCGCGGCGCTTTCGCCATGCTGCTGGCGCAGCGCCAGCAGCGCCATGTCCATCTCGAACAGCAGCGCGCGCTGCTCGCCCGAGCGCACCATGCTCTCGATCCAGAAAAAGCTGGCGATGCGCGCGCCGCGCGTGACGGGCAGCACCTCGTGCACGCTGGTGCCGGGGTAGAGCACGGCGTCGCCCGCGGGCAGCTTCACGCGCTGGTCGCCATAGGTGTCGTGAATGCGCAGCTCGCCGCCGTCGTACTCGTCAGGGCGGCTGAAAAACACGGTGCACGACAGGTCGGTGCGCACCCACTGGTCGGGCGCGCGCGAATGCAGCACGGCGCCATCGACGTGCGCGCCGTAGTGGTTGGACTCGCCGCTGTAGCGGTTGAACAGCGGGTTGAAGATTTTCTTGGGCAGCGCGGCCGAGAACAGCAGCGGGTCGCGCCGCAGCGCGCCCAGCACCAGCGCGCGCAGCGCGGCGGCGCTGGCGCTGTCTTGCGCCAGCTGCTGATTGTTCTTTTGCTGCACCGCCTGCTCGCCAGCGCTGCGGCGGCCGTCGATCCACGGCGCGTCATCGGCCAGCAGCAGCGCGCGGCCTTGCGCCAGTTCGGCTTCGGTGAGCAGGTTTTTCAGGTGCAGCAGCATGGTGTCGAAAAAGCACATCGCCGCCCGAAGGCGGCGCGTGCCGAGCGAAGGATAAGAACTTGTGCGATCAGAACAGGTGTTTCAGCGTCAGCTGGATACGGCGCGGCTGCCCCGGCCCGTAGAAGCCGCGGTACAGCGTGTCGGCGTACAGCTTGTCGGTCAGGTTGCTGACGTTGAGCTTGAGCGTGGTGGTTTCGGTGAAGCTGTATTCCGCCATCATGTCCCAGGTGACGAAGCCGGCCGCCTTCACCGCGCGGTTGCCGTCGGGGTTCTGGCTGCTGCGGTAGTTGGCGCCCAGGCCCAGGCGCAGCTTCGGAAAAACGCGGTAGGTGGTCCACACGCTGCCGCTGTGCCGCGGTGTCAGGCCGGGGCGGTCGCCTTCAACCTGCGCGCCGCCGCCGTTGGCCGCCAGCACCTGGTTGCTGCGGCTGATCTTGGCCAGCGGAATCCAGGTGTGGTTCCAGAACACTTCCCATGCCGGGGTGATTCGGCCGGCGGCGTTGAATTCCATGCCCGCGGCGTAGCGCTTGCCCGACAGCAGGTATTGCGTGGCGGCGCTGTCCGGGTCCTGGTTGCGTTCGTTGTACTTTTCTGAATAGAACACGGCCGCGCCCAGCGACATGCGTTTTTCAAGCACGTCCCACTTGCCGCCGATCTCGAAGTTGCGGCTTTTCTCGGGCGGCGTGTTGGCCAGCACCTGGTTGGGGCTGTTGGGCGTGAACTGGTAGGCGTCGCCCGAGGTGTTGTACGAGGTGCCGAAAGACACGTAATACGACTGCGTCTCGCTTGGCTGAAACAGCAGGCCGACGCGCGGGCTCCACAGCGATTCGCTCTTGCCAAAGCTGTAGCCCGGCGTGATGGTGCCGTTGGCGGCGGTGGTGGTGGCGGTGTCGTAGCTGGCTTTGAAATGGTCGAAGCGCAGGCCGGCCACCAGCTTCAGCGTGTCGGTCATCGAGACCATGTCCTGCACGTACAGGCCCAGGTTGCGCGCATTGAAGTGGTTGTACGTCGGCTCGCCGCGCGTGTCAGGCCGCCAGTCGCCGTTGTTGGGGTGGTCGACGGTGGTGGTCAGCGTGCTGGCGGGGCCGGCAAAGTTGTTGTTGCGCTTGGCCTTGTCGTAATACATGTCGATGCCGGCGATCAGCTTGTGCTCGCGCCCACCCCAGTGGTAGGTGTTGCTGTAGTCGCTTTGCAGCTGCGTCGTGTCGCTGGCGCCGATGCGGCCCTTGGGCGCGCGCGTAACGATGGTGTTCGGGCCCCAGTTGTCGATGGTGGTGGGCTGGCCGCCCGTGGTGCCGAAGCGGATCACGCTGGCCCACAAATCGCGCTCGTAGCGGCCGTGGCGGAACTGCGTTTTCAGCTGGCCGCCATCGTCAAAGCGGTGGATGTGCGAAATGGTGCCGTAGGTGGCCTGCGTGTCGAGCTTGTCGCTGTTGAAGCCGTAGAAATTGCGCGCCGGCAGCGTGGGCACGATGCGGCCATCGCGGATGAACCAGGGGTGGCTGTAGGCCGAGCGGCCATCGGTGTCGAGGTGGTACAGCCCGACCGAGAACTCGTCGCGCGTGCCGATGCCCCAGCGGAACGTGGGCGCAATGCCCAGCTTGCGCTGCTTGGCGCCCCAGTTCTTGGCGTCCTGGGCCATCACGTTGAGGCGGAATGCCGAATCCTGGCCGGTCTGCCAGTTGAAGTCGCCCGCAACGCGCTTCTCGTTGCCACTGCCCAGCGTCATGCTGGCCTCGTGCTGGTTCATCAAGAAGGGCTGCTTGCTGACCTGGTTGACCACGCCCCCGGTCGAGCCCTTGCCGAACAGCATCGAGGCCGAGCCCTTGATCACTTCGACGCGGTCGTCGTTGAAGGTGTCGCGCTCGTACAGCGTGCCGTCGCGCATGCCGTCGCGGTAGATGTCGCCCGCCAAGCCGAGCGAAAAGCCGCGCAGGCGCACGTCTTCCTCGCCCCCCTCGCCGGCCTGGAAGGTGACGCCGGCGGTGGTGCGCAGCACTTCGCGGAAGTCGTCCAGGTTGCGGTCCTGCATCAGCTTTTCGGTCATCACCGTCACGCTTTGCGGAATGTCGCGCAGCTCCTGGTTGCCCTTGCCGATCTCGGTGCGGGTGGCGCGCAGTTGCGTCTTGCTGTTGGTCGAGCCGTCGCCGACGGCCGAATCGCGCACCGTGACGGCCGGCAGCGTGCCGGCCACCGGCGCCGCGCTGGCGGGCGCCTGCTGCGCCGCGGGCGCGTCGGCCGCCGTCGCTGCGGACTGCGCCAGCGCCGAGGTGCCGAGCGAGCCCGCCAGCAGCATGGCGCCCAGCGGCAGCAGCGGGGCGCTGCCCTGGTTTGCTATTTGATTGGGAGCTGCCAGCGCTTGATCAGCAAGCGCTGGAGCAGGTTTTTTCTTGAAGACGCGGTCGACGGACATGGCGGGGCCCAGCTAAGTGATGGAAAAGAACTTGGCTGGCTACCGAGCGCCAAAAGGCGGGCGCGAGACCCCGCGGCGCTGTTCGCTTGCGTGCAATGAAGCTGGCGATTCTATATATAAATGAGAATTATTGTCATTAACTGTGTCGCCTCGTTGCGACACTGGTCAGGCATCCGGGCGAGCAACGGCCATAAAAAAAGAGGCCTTGCGGCCCCTTGTTTTCGTCACGCCTATGCAGGCGGTTCAGCTGGCGACTTCGCCCATCTGGCTTTGCAGGTAGTTCTGCAGCCCGACCTTGCCGACCAGCTCGATCTGCGTTTCGAGGAAGTCGATGTGCTCCTCGGTGTCGTCCAGAATCTCTTGCAGCAGATCGCGCGAGACGTAGTCGCGCACGCTTTCGCAGTGCGCGATGCCGTCCTTGATGGTGGCTTGCGCGCCTTGCTCCATCTTCAGGTCGCAGGCCAGGATTTCGGGCACGTCCTCGCCCACCATCAGCTTGCCGAGATCCTGCAGGTTGGGCAGGCCGTCGAGCATGAAGATGCGGTCCATCAACTTGTCGGCGTGCTTCATCTCGCCGATCGATTCTTCGTATTCCTTCTTTGCCAGCTTGTCCAGGCCCCAGTGCTTGAGCATGCGGTAGTGCAGGAAATACTGGTTGATGGCGGTCAGTTCGTTCTTGAGCTGGGCTTGCAG
>JAGOVZ010000203.1:0-1224 GCA_018060485.1 Ottowia sp.
GGGTTCACGCGCGTCTTGGTGCCGTAGGCGTCGGACACTTGCGAGGCCATCAGCGACAGGCGGCTCGGCACGATCTGGCCAAAGCCTTCGGCACGTGCGTCGGGGCTGGCGATGACGGTGTCGATGGCCAGTTGCAGGCGGCGCACTTCCATCGGCACGTTGACGATGCCGTCGCGCTGCTTCACATAGTCGATGGCCGCAGTCGGGTTGGCCATCACCTCTTTCGCGCCCTTGGTGAAGGCGGCCAGGAAGGCCTTGATGGCGCCTGGGTTCTCCTTCAGCAGCTTCTGGCTGGCGATGATGGCGTTGCCGTACAGCTTCACGCCGTGGTCGGCATAGGGCATCAGCAGCACGTCGGCCGCCTTCACGCCGCGCGCTTCCAGGTTCAACAGCGACGTGAAGCCGAAGCCGGTGATGGCGTCGACGTCGCCGCGCACCAGCATGGTTTCGCGCAGCGGCGGATCCATGCTGACCCAGTTGACATCTTTCACGCCATTGGCCTTGGCAAAGATCGGAAAGCCGCGCCGCCCGGCGTCGAACACCGGCGCGCCGAGCTTCTTGCCGCTCAGGTCGGTCGGCTTGGCGATGCCCGATTTCTTGAGCGCGAACACGGCCGCCGGCGTGTTGTTGTAGACCATCATCACGGCCACCGGCTTGTTGGGCGCGTCCGGATTGTTGGCGTGGAATTCCATCAGCGCCGCCAGGTCGGCAAAGCCCAGGTCGTAGGCGCCCGAGGCCACGCGCGTCACCGCGCCGCCCGAGCCGTTGCCGGCGTCCACCGTCACGTCCAGCCCGGCCTGCTTGAAGTAGCCCTTGGCCACAGGCTGCAAGAACAGCGCCGCCGGGCCTTCAAAGCGCCAGTCGAGCTGAAACTTGATCGGCGTGGTGGCCTGCGCCCACACGGGGGCGGCGGTGGCGGTCAGCAGCGCGGCGGTGGCGGCCAGGCAGTGGCGACGTGAGAGCAACATGGGTTCTTTTCCTTCCTGAAAGAGGGGGTAGGGCGGGACGCCGGGCGCCACCGAGCAGGCGTGCATCTTGCAAGAAGGATGCCACAGCCGCGGCGCGCTGGCTCTCGGTATCGGCCCGGATGCGGGATGCGGGATGCGGCGGGCGGGCCCGTCTGGCCGCCGTGATGCGTCGGAAGCCGCCGACAGCGCTTGCCGGTCGCCACTGGCCGGCCGCGCGGGCGCGCCTTCCTAGACTCGGGCCATGTCTTCCATTGCC
>JAGOVZ010000203.1:1324-4725 GCA_018060485.1 Ottowia sp.
ACCAAGCGTGCCCAAGCTGCTGCAGGGGCGGCTCAAACCCCTGCACCCGTTGTACCGCGCGTTCGAGCTGTGGTCCGATGCCGACGGCCTGCGCATGAGCGCGGCGATGTCCTTCTACGGCATCCTCAGCCTGGCGCCGCTGCTGGTGCTGATCGTCGCCGTGCTCGGCTGGTGGCTCGACCGCGAGATGCTGCAGACCAGCCTGATCACGCAGATCGGCCACATCGTCGGCCAGCAGGGCGCCGAGGCGCTCAAGGCGGCGATTGCCAGTTCGCAGCAACCGGGCCAGGGCTTGCTGGCGTCGCTGCTGGCCTTTGCGCTGCTGCTGGTGGGTGCCACCGGCGTGTTTGCCGAACTGCAATCGGCCTTCGAGCGGCTGTGGACGCAAGGCACCGGCGTGGCGGCCGCGCAGGCCTGGTGGCACACGGCCACGCTGCGGCTGCGCGGCGTGGCCTACATCCTGGCGTTTGGCTTTTTGATGCTGGTGTCGACCGTCATCGCCAGCCTGCTGAGCCTGCTGGAAGCCTGGGCCGGCAGCCGGTTCGACATGAAGGTGTTGCTGGCGGTGGTCAACCAGGTGGTGGCGTTTGCCATCACCACCGGCTTGTTCGTGGCCCTGATGCGCATGAGCGCGGGGCCGCAGCCGCGCCTGCGCTACCTGGTGCGCGGCGCGGCGCTGGGGGCGCTGTTGTTCGGCATTGGCAAGTACGCGCTGGCGCTGTATCTGTCGACGGCGGCCGTGGTGTCGGCCTATGGCGCCGCCGGCTCGCTGGTGGTGCTGCTGATGTGGATTTACTTCGCGGCGGCGGTGCTGTTGCTGGGCGCCAGCATGGCGCGCGTGATGGCCGAGAAAAACGGCGAGTTCTCCGCCGCGCCGACGCCGCCACCGGCCGCCGCCGTCACCGCGCTGCAGGGCGAGGTGCGCAAGGTCGGCGCCGAGGGCGCGGCCGACAGCACGGCGACGGTGGCGGCCGTGCTGTCGGACGTGACGGCGCCTGCGGGCACGCCGGCGCAGAACCTGGCGGCGCTGGGTGAGCAGCGGGCGAGTTCAGCCCGCGAGCCAGGCGGCGCCGCCAACGCACCGCGCCCTTGGGCGCGCGAAGGCGTGGCCGTGGCGCTGTCGCTGGGCGCGGCGTATCTGCTGACGCGTCGGCTGGGTGCAGCGCCGGCCGAGTCACCGACGCCGCCTGAATCGAATACGCCACCGCGTGCGGCGCGTGAGCCTGCGCGCCCTGACGCACGCGCCCGCGCTGCCACGCGCGGCCTGCGCGACGCCCTGCGCTTTCTGCAAGACGCCACACACCAACTGGAGCGCGCGCAGCCCCACCTGCCGGCGCGTTCGTCCCGCGCGCTGCGGCACTGGGGCCACGCGCTGGTGCAGCGCCAGGCCAGCGGCTGGGGCGCGGCGTGGCACCGCTGGCGCGAACGGCAGGCGCTGGCGCATGCGCAGCGCGTGTTGGCGCGCGATGTGCGGACCTTGCGTGATGAACTGGGCGCGCGCTGGCGACGCTGAGCGGGCGTTGCCGCCTATCGCGAAAACTATGAATTCAATAGCTGCTCGCGCTTGATGGACAAGCGCTGGAGCCTGTTTTGATCACAAAACCAAAGCGCTACGCCGCGCGCAGCGCGCGCCGGTACTGCACCGCCTCGGCCACGTGCGCCGTGGTCACCGCGTCGCTGCCCGCCAGGTCGGCAATGCTGCGCGCCACCTTCAGCGCGCGGTGCGTGGCGCGCGCGCTCCAGCCCAGGCGCGTGGCGGCGGTGTGCAAGAACTGGCGCGCCGCATCGTCCAGCCGCGCGTGCTGGTCGATCGCCTGGCCGTGCAGCGCCTGGTTGGACACGCCCTGGCGCGCCAGGGCCCGCTCGCGCGCGGCGACGCAGCGGGCGCGCACGCTCGCCGTGGGTTCGCCAGCGGGCGAGGCCAGCAGTTCGTCGGGCGGCAGCGCGCCCACTTCGACGTGCAGGTCGATGCGGTCGATCAGCGGGCCCGACAGCTTGCCCTGGTAGCGCGAAATCTGGTCGGGCGTGCAGCGGCACGGCTTGCTGCGCGAACCCAGGTAGCCGCACGGACAGGGGTTCATGGCGGCGATCAGCTGGAAGGCCGCCGGAAAATCCGCCCGCTGCGCCGCGCGGCTGATGGTGATGTGGCCGCTCTCCAGCGGCTCGCGCAAAGCTTCGAGCGCGGCCCTTGGAAACTCCGGAAGTTCATCCAGGAAAAGCACGCCTTGATGCGCCAATGAAATCTCGCCCGGCCGGGGCGGCGAGCCGCCGCCGACCAAGGCGACGGCACTGGCCGAGTGGTGCGGCGAACGCGTCGGCCGCTGGCCCCAGCGCTCGAGCGCGAAGGTGCCGCCCAGGCTGGCCACGGCCGCGCTTTGCAGCGCCTCGGCCTCGCTCATGGGCGGCAGCAGGCCGGCAAAGCGCTGCGCCAGCATCGACTTGCCGGTGCCGGGCGGCCCCATCAACAGCAGCGAATGCCCCCCAGCCGCAGCAATCTCCAGCGCGCGCTTGGCGGCGGCCTGGCCTTTGACGTCGGCCAGGTCGGCGTAGCGCGGGCCGTCGGCGCGCGGCGCGGGCTGCACGCGGGCAAAACCGTCGCCCGCATCGGGCTGCGCGGGCGTGGCGGCGGGCAGAAACTGCGCCACCACGTCGAGCAGATGGCGCGCGCGGTGCACCGCCAGGCCGGGCACCAGCGCGGCTTCTTCGGCGCTGCCGGGCGGCAGCACCAGTTGCGCGTCGACGCCCGCCTGCTGCAGCGCCGCCGCCACGGCCAGCGCGCCGCGCACCGGGCGCAGCTCGCCCGACAGCGACAGCTCGCCGGCAAATTCCCAGCCGGCCAGCCGCGCACCGTCGATCTGCCCGCTGGCGGCCAGGATGCCGAGCGCAATCGGCAAGTCGAAGCGACCCGAGTCCTTGGGCAAGTCGGCCGGCGCCAGGTTGACGGTGATGCGCTGGTTGTGCGGAAAGTCCAGCCCGCTGTTCTGCAGCGCGCTGCGCACGCGCTCGCGCGCTTCCTTGACCTCGACATCGGCCAGCCCGACCAGGGTGAAGCTGGGCAGGCCATTGGCCAGATGCACCTCGACCGTGACGGCGGGCGCCGCCAGCCCCAACAAGGCACGGCTTTGCACCAGGCTCAGGCCCATGGCGTGCCCGTCCCTGTGTTGGTGCGCGAACGTGCCGCCATGCGCGCACCAATGCGGTGCAGCTGATCGCCTTCGACGGTGGCGCGCGCTGCAAAAGCGCCTGGCACGCTCCGTGCGTAACACGGTGCGACACAACCTGTTCGACGATCTGGAGAGGAAGATGATGACTTTGACACGGCAAGCATTGTGGCGCCTAGGCGCGTGGACGGCAGAAGAAGCGCCGGCTGCAACGCGCGAGAAAACATTCCATCACGGCGC
>JAGOVZ010000204.1 GCA_018060485.1 Ottowia sp.
GAGGTCGAGCGGCTCGTAGCCGCCGCCACGGCGTGCCTGGGCCGGCGCTATGACCTGCGCAACCTGTTCGATCTGGGCCGCTACCTGCTGCCGCTGCCGCACCTGCCGGTGCACTGGCGGCGGCGCGCGCTGGCGCTGGGCAGCGGCGACCCGTCGCGCGCCATCTGCTCGACACTCATTGCCGAGCTGTTCCAGTCGCTGCGCTACCCGATGCTGCCCATCGTTGGCGCGGAAGATATGGCCGACACCGCGCGGGATCGGCACCGGCGCGAGGTGCTGTACATCCGCCACCATCGCCTGTACGCGCCGCGCGACTTCGACATCTCACCCTACTTCGAAATCGTCAAGCCCGCGCTGCATGAGGATTTCGACTATCACCGGCTGGCATGGGGCGCAGGTGAGCCGTGACGGAGCGGCTGGGCCTGGCGCTCGACCAGAAAATCCACCATCGCCCGCACCTTCGCCGGCGCGTGCCGCGCGGCGGGCCAGACGGCGTGGATGCCGCCCAGATCGCGCGGCGGGTGGTCGAGCGGCAGCGGCTGCAGTTCGCCACGCGCCACGGCGTCGCCGACGATGAAGCTGGGCTCGTAGATCAGCCCCTGGCCGCCCAGCGCAGCGGCCAGCAGCGCGTCGCCGTTGTTGGCGCGCAGGTTGCCGCGCACCTTTTGCTTCACGCCGCCGCCCGGCCCAAAGGCCCATAGCGCGGGGCCGCTGGCGGACGACAGCGTGTAGCCCAGGCAGTTGTGCTGCGCCAAATCGGCCACGCTGCGCGGCACGCCTTGCGCGTCCAGGTAGGCCGGGGCGGCGCACAGCACCAGCGCGCAGTCGCCCAGGCGGCGCGCCTGCAGCGTGTCGTCGTGCAGCGTGCCGACGCGCACCGCCATGTCCCAGCGCTCGTCCACCAGACTGACCACGGCGTCGGTCAGGCCCAGCTCCACCGTGACGGCCGGGTGCCGGCGGCTGAATTCGGGCATCAGCGGCGCGATGCGGCGCACGCCATAGGCCAGCGGCGCGTTCAGCCGCAGCAAGCCGGTGGCCAGCGTGCGTTGCGACGCGGCGGCCGCATCGGCCTCGTCGATGTCGGCCAGGATGCGCTGCACGGCATGAAGATACGTCGCGCCGGCGTCGGTCAGCGCCAGCTTGCGCGTGCTGCGGTGCAGCAGCCTGACGCCCAGCCGCGCCTCCAGCGCATCCACGTGCTTGGCGGCCATGGCGGGCGACATGTCGAGCTGCCGCGCGGCGCCCGACAGGCTGCCGGCCTGGGCGGCGCGGGCGAACACGCGCAAACTGGTGATGCGGTCCATGATTCAACACTGCGAATTAAAACTGAATGTTGATTCTGCGGCTTTGAAAAACATCAGTCAAAGCTCAAACTTCCATCCAATCATGACCACCACAACCACCCGCCCTCTCCGCCAACCGGCGATCTTCATCCCCCACGGCGCCGGCCCCTGCTTCTTCATGGACTGGAATCCGACCGACGCCTGGGACAAGACCGCCGCCTACCTGCGCGGCATTCCCGCCAGCCTGCCCGAAAAGCCGAAAGCCATCCTGCTGGTCACCGCGCACTGGTTGGCGCCGCAGCCCAGCATGAGCAGCGCCGCGCAGCCGGGCATGCTGTTCGACTACTACGGCTTTCCGCCGCACACGTATGAGCTGAAATACCCCGCCCCCGGCGCGCCCGCGCTGGCCGAACGGGTGAGCGCGCTGCTGGCGGGCGCCGGCTTTGCGCCGCAGCAAGACGCCGCGCGCGGCTACGACCACGGCACCTTCATTCCGCTCAAGGTCGCCTTCCCCGACGCCGACATCCCGGTGCTGCAACTGTCGCTGCTGCAAAGCCTGGATGCGGCCGACCACGTGCGGCTCGGCCAGGCGCTGGCGCCCTTGCGCGACGAGGGCGTGCTGATCGTCGGCAGCGGCATGAGCTACCACAACATGCGCGGTTATGGCGACCCACGCTCTACCGCCATCGCTGCCGAATTCGACCGCTGGCTGACCGAGACCGTGGCGTTGCCGGCGGCTGAGCGCAACGCGCGTCTGGCCGACTGGGCCGCGGCCAGCGGCCCGTCGGGGCGCCTGAGCCATCCGCCGCGCGCTGAAGAACACCTGCTGCCACTGCACGTGGTGGCGGGCGCGGCGGGCGACAGCCACGGCGCCAAGGTGTTCAGCGACCGCGTGATGGCAGTCGACATCTCGGCGTTTCGCTTTGATTGAGCGGGCGCGGCGTATATAGCAGGACGCCATAGTCCGACCACCCCACACCGGTTCGGGCTGAGCTTGTCGAAGCCTTGGTCTCTTGCTGCAAGTCCTTCGACAGGCTCAGGACGAACGGGCTTGGATTGTTTGTGGTTTTAGCGATAACGGCGAAACGCCAGGGCGCCGCCTGCTCCGCAGCCAACGCGCGCGTCCTGGCCAGCGAAATGGCGTTGCGCCCCTCGTCCTTGGCGCTGTACAAGGCCCGATCGGCGCACACCAGCAAATGGTCACGCGGCTGGTCCGGGTCGGGCACGTCCACCGCTACGCCCAGGCTGCACGTGACCCACGGGCCGATGGCCGACGCCGGTGCGGCAGCTTGGCCGCCGCCAGCGATTCCTGGATGTACTGGGCGGTATCCAGCGCGCCGCGCACCGTGGCGCCGGGCAGCACCAGCACGAATTCCTCGCCGCCCTGGCGCGCCGTTCGCCGGCACGCCGCGCCGCGTTCTTGACCACCTGGGCCACGGCCTGCAGGCAGGCGTCGCCGGCGGCGTGGCCCAGCGCGTCGTTCACGATGCCCGCGCCCAACGGATCGGTGACCGACGAGAACACCACCGGCACCTGCGGCGCCACGCCGTGCGCCGAATTCACCGCCTGCGCCGACGGCGTGGCGCTGACGTGCAGCACGGCGGGCTGGGCGCGCAGCAGCTCGGCGGCCAGCGTGTTGGCGTTCGCCATCGAGCCCTGGCAGTCGTGCTGCGCCAGCAGGATGTTGTCGCCCACATGAAACCCCGACTTGGCCAGGCCAGCAACAAAGCCCCGCCCATCGGCTTCCAGCGGCGGATGGGGGCCAAAACGCAGGCTCGCCACCGTCGGCAGCGTGGCCGCCCGTGCCAGCGCCACCGGGCTGCCGATGGCCGCGAAAGCCCAGACGCCAAAGGCACGCCGCCCCAGATCGGGGCTGGCAGCGCGGCGGCTGAGGAGGTTCGCACTCACGCCGACGATCATAGGTGTGTCCTTTTTCAGGCCAACATCGGTTTGGGTGCTAATTGACGTGAACTGCGACAAAAGACCGCGCTGCGGCATTCTTCAATGCAGGTCCGCAGCGGCGCTGAAGGCGCGGCGTGGCAGCTGTGCCGGCGTCGGCGAGGTCGAGCCCGATGGGTTAATCTTGCTGTCAAAACCAAGGCTTTTTCGGCCGCCAGCGCCTGTGTATCAAGCGCGGGCAGCTATTGATTCAGGAGTAACCAAGCGATGATTTCCAGCGCCACCATCACCACCGTCGAGCCCGCGCGCATCATCTTGCGGCTGTGCAAGCATTGGGGCCACAAGTTTCCGGTGAGCTACGACGACGCGCAGGGCCGCATCGAATTGCCGCTCGGCCAGTGCCTGCTGAGCGCTGGCGAGGGCCAGCTCGGCGTGCGGCTGGAGGGCGTGCCGGACGCCGACATGGCGCGCTTCGAGCAGGTCGTGGCCGAGCACGCGCAGCGCATGGCGCGCGGCGAGACCTACGTCTGGGACTGGGCGCGCAGCGCGGCATGAGCGCTGCCGCGCCGCTGTGGTTGCTTCTGATTCAGGAGCGCGCCACGCTGATCCAGCAAGCACCAGGGGCACAGAATGCTGCTGACCTGGCGTTGCCCATCGGCACCGCCACGCTGCGCCTGCACGGCGATCCGCCGACGCCTCTGCAGATCGAGCACGCGATCGAGTCGGTTGAAGACGTCGTGATGAACGTGCGCGCGCACCTGGGCGCCGACGCGCGGCTGGCCACGCGCGACGCGGCGCTGCACGCGCTGGCGCGCCACGCCGATGCCGCAGGTGGCTGGCTGGGCATCGACGCCGTCGAGCAACTCTTCAGCCGCCTGGCCGCGCGCGCCGCCGGCCGCCCCGCCGCGCAGGACGCGCTGCCGGTCGATGGCGCCAGCGCGGCGCGCCTGGTGATCCTGCGCGAGTTGCTGCACCACGGGGCTTTGAGCGGCCTTCAGTTGATCGACTGACGGCGCGCGCGTCGGTATCGGTATCACCCGCCGATACCTGAAAGCCGCCCAAGCGCCACCCAGCGCATTTCAACGCCACTTTGGCCCGCCGCGCGGCCAGACTGCGTTCCATGTTCAACCCCACCCATGGAACGCTCATGCAAACCCCTTTCATCCGCCGCGACACCAAGGCCTGGCAGTTGCAGGTGTGGACTTCGTTCGGCATCGCCGTGACCTTGTGCGCCACCGGCCTGGCGTTTTTGCCGGGGCAGGACCTCGACCGCGCCTTCATGTTCATGGGCTACTTGTTCTGCCTGTGCACCAGCTTCGTGCTGTCGAAGTTCGTGCGCGACGGCGAATCGGCGCAGGGCGCGGCGCGCGTGGCCGACACGCCCATGTTCCGCTTCGTCGTCTGGGGCGGTTTCGGGCTGGCGATGGCGCTCACCGCCTGGGGCCTGATCCGCATGGACATCAACGACACCTACAAGGTCTTCCTCGGCGTGAGCTGGCTGTACCTGATCACCGGCGCCTTCACGCTGGCCAAGATGCTGCG
>JAGOVZ010000046.1 GCA_018060485.1 Ottowia sp.
GCCTGGTGTTCCAGCACCAGCCCCTCGGGCGTGGGCACCGGCGTTTGCGCGCCCCACCAGCGGTCGATTTGCGCCGGCTCGGCGATGGCGCGGTACACCGCGCTGCGCGGCGCGCGGATGGCGATCTGGTGGTGGATGGTCATGGGTGTTCGTTCTCAAGAATGCGGATCGAAGCCGAAGGCGCGCAGTTCCTGATCGCAACGACAGGCTTTGGCGATGCGCGCCGCCCACGCGACCGCGGCCTCGCGCGATGGCAGTTCGAGCACGGTAAAACCGCCGTTGAGCCGCGGCGCCCATGGGTAGCCGCCCTCGGCGGCCGAACCATCGGCCGAGACGAGCGCGGTGGCAACGCTTTCGTCGATGCCGCCACCGAAGACATAGACGCCGGCCGCCTTGGCCTGCTCGATCACGGCGTGCGAATCGCGCACCACCGCTTCCCAGTCGGCGTCGGGCACGACCATCGCGGCGCTAGGGAAGGAGATCAGATACTTGGTCATGCCATCGTGCCGCCCGACGAGACTTCGACATGCCGGGCAAAGTTGTCCAGGATCGCTTGCCAGCCCTGGCGCTGCTGCGCGGCGCTGTGCGTGTCCTCGGCGTCAAAGGTTTCGCGCACCGTCACGGCATCGCCCGCGGGGATGAACTCGACGCGCACGGTGCGCGTGTCGCCCATGGCGTATTCGATCAGGCGCTGCGGCTCAATGCGCGTGTAGGTGCCCGCGAAGTCGAAGCCCATGCTGCCGTCCTTCGCTTCCATGCGCGAGCTGAACTGGCCGCCTTCGCGCAAGTCCACGCGCGCGCGTGGCGTGTGCCAGTCGGTCGAGGCGGCGTTCCACTGCTCGATGGCGCGCGGGTCGTTCCATGCCGACCACACGCGGTCGATGGGTGCGTTGACGGTGGTTTCGATGGTGATGTTCATCGTGCGTTGTCCAACAATACACTACTTAATTAATAGCTGCTCGCGCTTGTCCCGCAAGCGC
Organism: Ottowia sp.; assembly: GCA_018060485.1. Taxonomy (GTDB): domain Bacteria; phylum Pseudomonadota; class Gammaproteobacteria; order Burkholderiales; family Burkholderiaceae_C; genus Ottowia. The sequence goes on from JAGOVZ010000046.1 coordinate 981, forward strand.
TGGAGGCTGATTTGGCTTGAAAAAACGCCTTACTTGTGCGCCACGTTCACCATCCACGGCGTGCCGAAGCGGTCCGTCACCATGCCGAAGCCTTCGGACCAGAAGGTCTTCTCGAACGGCATGGCGACCTGGCCACCATCGGCCAGCGCCTTGAAGACGCGCTGCCCTTCGGCCGTGTCGGCGACGCCGATCGACACCCACAGGCCTTGCGGCTTGACGTAGCCGCCAGCGCAGGCCTCGCCCGCGCCGGGCATGGCGTCGGAGCCCATCAGCGCCTGCTCGCCGACCTGCAGGTGCACGTGCATGATGCCGTCCTTCGCTTCGGGCGGCAGCGGCGGCATCTTGTCGTCGGGCGGCATCTCGCCAAAGGTGCTCTGGTGCACGATCTGGCCCTTGAACAAGTCCTTGTAGAAGGCAAACGCTTCGGCGCAGTTGCCGTTGAAGTTGAGATACGGGGCGAATTGCATAGGGGTCTCCTTGGCGGGTTGTGAGCGGCTTCAGCGGCCGTCGAAAGCCTGGCGCAGGCGCGCGATGTCGAGCTTTTTCATCTTCATCAACGCTGCCATGTAGCGCTCAACGGCGGGGCGGTCGGTCGATGCTTCCATCTCCTGAAAGATCGTTGGCGTGATCTGCCACGACAGGCCATAGCGATCCTTCAGCCAGCCGCATTCTTGCGCCGCCGGATCACCGCCTTGTGACAAGGCGTTCCAGTAATGGTCGATCTCGTCCTGCGTGTCGCACAACACCATCAGCGACAGCGCAGGGCTGAACTTGAAGTGAGGCCCGCCGTTGAGCGCCAGCATGGGCTGGCCGAGCAACTCGAACGCCACCGTCATCACGCTGCCCGGCGGCTTGCCGTGCTGCTCGCGCCCGGCCTCGGGGTAGTGCGTGATGGCGCCGATGCGCGAGTCGGCGAAGACGCCGGTGTAAAAGCGCACGGCTTCCTCGGCCTGGGTGTCGAACCACAGGCAGGGCTGGATGCGGGCTTGAACGCTGCGCATGGCGGTGCCTTACACGTCGGACAGCAGCTCGAAGCCGCCGTAGATCAGCCGCTGGCCGTCGAACGGCATGTCCTTGGGCATGTCGGGGTCGTCCATCAGCAGTTTCCAGGCTTCGTCGCGCACCTGCTTCGACGGCCAGGTGACCCACGAGAAGACCACCGTTTCGTCCGGCTTGCGCTGCACGGCGAGCGAGAACGAAGTGAGCTTGCCTTCGGGCACGTCGTTGCCCCAGCAGTCGACCACGCTGAGCGCGCCGCGCTTCTTGAAGGCGCGCGCGGCATTGATGGCGTGCTGGCGGTACTCCTCGCGCCGGGCGGTCGGCACGGCGCAGACAAATCCATCCACGTAGGTGTCAGGTTTCATGAAATCTCCTTGTTTCACGGTAGGGCGTTGTGATGTGTACAACGTCCACATCATTCTGCCCTAGGATGGATGGCGCCAACATAAAACCCTGCCCCGCACATGGCTACACCCGCCCGCACCTCTGCCACGGCCGCCGCCACGCGCGGGCGCCGCAGCTATCGCCACGGCGATTTGCGGCGTGCCTTGCTCGATGCTGGCGTGGCGCTGGCGCGCGAGGGCGGGCCCGACGCGGTGGTGCTGCGCGAGGCCACGCGCCGCGCTGGCGTGGTGCCCAACGCCGCCTACCGGCACTTTGCCGGCCGGCAGGCCTTGCTGGACGCGGTGCGCATCGTCGCGCTGGACCAGCTGGCGCTGGCGATGGAGCAGCAAATGGCCGTCGCCGCGCAAGTGGCCGAGCCGGCCGACCGCGCGCGCGCGCTGCTGCGCGCCGTCGGCGTGGCCTACGTGGGTTTTGCCGAAAGCCAGCCGGGCCTGTTTCGCACCGCGTTCTCCGGCACCGCCGCGCCTGCGGCGCCGGTGACCGAGCCGGTCGATCTGCCGGCCAACGGGCGCGACCCGCTGGCGCTGCTGGGCAGCGCGCTCGATGCCATGGTCGCCGCCGATGTGCTGCCCGCCGCGCGCCGGCCGGGCGCTGAATACCTGGCCTGGAGCACGGTGCACGGCTTCGCGGTCTTCCTGCTTGACGGCCCGCTGCGCAGCGTGACGGCGGATCAGCGCGACGCGCTGGGCGAACGCCTGCTCGCCATGGTCGAACGCGGACTTTGACCGAATCACGATGCGCGCCGACGATTCACTGACCACCGTGCGAACGCTGCTGCGCGATGCCCGGCACATCGCCGCGCTGACCGGCGCCGGCATCAGCGCCGAATCGGGCGTGCCCACCTTCCGCGATGCGCAAACCGGCTACTGGGCGCGCTTCAAGCCCGAAGATCTGGCGACCGAAGCCGCCTTTCGCCGCGACCCCGAGCGCGTGTGGGACTGGTACGCCGAGCGCCGCGCCAAGCTGCAAGACGTGCAGCCGAACGCCGGTCACCTGGCGCTGGCCGACTTCGAGCGCCGCCACCCGGGGCGCCTGACGCTGATCACGCAGAACGTCGATGGCCTGCACCAGCGTGCCGGCAGCAGCGGCGTACTGGCGCTGCACGGAAACATTTTTGAAGACCGCTGGCTCGATGACTGCGCGCTGGCGCGTCGCCCGCAGGATGCCTGCAACACCGAGCAAGCGCTGCCTGGCCGGCCGCCGCGCTGCGGCCAGTGCGGCAATATGCTGCGCCCGGGCGTGGTGTGGTTTGGCGAGATGCTGCCGCCCGCTGCCTTTGCCGCCGCCGAACGTGCGGCCGCGCAGTGCGAGGTGATGCTGGTCGTCGGCACCGCAGGCGCCGTGTACCCGGCGGCGGGGTTGGCGCACCAGGCGCGCGCGGCGGGTGCGCAGGTGGTCATCGTCAACCCGCACCCGAGCGAGCTGGACGACGTGGCGCACCACGTGCTGGTGGGTACGGCGGCGACGCTGCTGCCGCAACTGCTCGGTTCTTGAAGTCATTCGCTATGGATTGAATAGCTGCCCGCGCTTGTCCATCAAGCGCCAGCGGCCGATTTGGCATGAGCGGCGCCTTGTCTCAGGTCGCACAAAGATTCACCGCAGAGGCGCAGAGAACGCAGAGCTTCGCCGAGAATTCCGGTGGTTTTCCTCTGCGAGGCTCTGCGTTCTCTGCGCCTCTGCGGTGAGTGCCTTCAGTGAACCTGAATGGACTTACACCAGCCCCAGCATCCCCAGCAGCGCCCCAGCGCCGATCAGCCACAGCAGGTGCAGCTTGGTGCGCCACACGATGAGTGCGCTGGCGGCCGTCAGCCCCCACAGCGGCCAGTCGCGCGCCGGCTGGTTGTGCGCGGCCGTGAGCAGCCAGCCGGTGGCGATCAGCAGCGCCACCACCAGCGGCGCCATGCCGGTCTTGAAGGCACGCACCGCGCGCAGCTCGCGGTTCTTGTGCGCCCAGCGCGTGGCGCTGTAGGTCAACACGCTCGACGGCAGCAGCATGCCGGCCATGGTCACCGCCATGCCCAGCAGCGCCAGCGCGTAGGCGTGCCAGCCGCCAGATGGCCCGCCACCCGCGTTCAGGCCCACGTTCCAGCCCATCAGGCCGACAAACAGCACGTTGGGGCCGGGCGCGGCCTGCGCCACGGCGATGGACGAATTGAACTGGTCCTCGGTCAGCCAGTGGCGGGTGTCGACCAGGTAGCGGTGCATGTCGGGCGCCGCGGTGATGGCGCCGCCCACGGCCAGCAGCGACAGCGTGAGAAAGTGCGTGAACAGCGCCAGCCAGTCGGCGGCAGACAGCGCGAGGCTCATGGCGTCTGCCCCGAATCGGCATCGGTCAGCGCCGGGCCGGCCGGTGGCGGCGCTGGCGGCCGCGCCTGCCGCCCCAGGCAAACCCAGGCCCAGGCGCAGCCCGCGCCGCCCACGCTGACCAGCACCCACAGCAGCGGCCAGCGCAGCACGGCGATGGCGCCAAAGGTCGCCCCCGCCAGCAGCGCGCAGGCCGTGGCGCCCATGGCGCTGGTGCGCAGCGCGCCGATCAGCTTGATGCCGGTGGCGATGATCAGCCCCGCCGCCACCGCGCCCATGCCGCGCAGCGCGCCCTGCGCCAGCGGCTGGTCGGCCACGCTGGCAAACAGCATGGCCAGGATCAACACGCCCACCGTCGGCAAGGCCAGCATGCCGGCCAGCGCCGCCAGCGCGCCCGAAAGGCCGAATTGGCGGTCGCCGATCATCATCGACAGGTTGACCACGTTGGGGCCGGGCATGATCTGCGCCACCGCCCAGTCCTCGATGAACTGCTCGCGCGTCATCCAGCGTTTTTTCTCGACCAGCTCGCGCTGCACCACCGCCAGCACGCCACCAAAGCCTTGTAGCGCGAGCCAGGTGAAGGACCAGAACAGGTCGCTGCGCGAACGCGGGGCGTTCAGCGGTTCGGCGGCGTGGGCGGCAACGCCAGGGGCGGGCGCGGCCATGGCGCTACAGCACTTCGAGCACGCGCTCCAGCGGCCGGCCCAGGCGCGCGCCCTGCGGCGTGACGACGATGGGGCGGTTGATGAGCACGGGCGTGGCCAGCATGGCGTCGAGCAACTGGTCGTCGGTCAGCGCGGGGTTGTCCAGCCCCTGCTCGGCGTATTCGGCCTGGCGCGTGCGCAGCAGCGCGCGCAGCGGCTCGCCGGTGGCGTCGGCAATGGCCTTCAGCTCGTCGCGGCTGGGCGGCGTCTTCAGGTATTCGACGACCACGGGCTCGATGCCGCGCTCGCGCAGCAGCGCCAGCGCGTTGCGCGAGGTGCTGCAATTCGGGTTGTGGTACAGGGTGACGGGGCTCATCGACCGTTTTCCGTTTTCTATGAAATTGATAGCTGCTTGCGCTTGCCTGGCGTGCGCCAGCGGCCGTTTTGACTTGAATTTTCTTTCAATACAGCAGATGCGGCGCGCGCGTTTGCAGCCACGCCGCCTCGTCGGCGCGCGCCAGTGCATCCAGCGCGGCGGGCGCGGCGGCAGGGTCATCCACCCATTCGCGCAGCAGCGGGCTGCCGTTGATGACGTCGATGGGCAGCTTGCCCAGCTCGTACTCGTAGGGAAAGTCACGCCACAGCGGGTAGTCCGGCTGCTGCAGGCGCAGCGCCTTGAAGGCCAGCGCCTGCAGCCGCCACGGCTGGAACGCGGCGTGGTCGTAATGCGTTGGGTCTTCCACATGAATCTGCACGCCGGCGCAGAGCTGGCCGACGTGCTTGTGAAAGGTCGGTTCGAACCAGCATTCGCGCAGCACGCAGCCGCGCAGCCAGTCGGGCGCCAGCGCCCGCATGTCGGCCAGCAGGCGGCGCGTGTCGATGCCGGGCGCGCCAAACAGCTCCAGCGGGCGCGTGGTGCCGCGGCCTTCGCTGAGCGTCGTGCCTTCCAGCATCACGGTGCCGGCGTAGGCGCGCGCCATCGACAGGTTGGCGGCGTTGGGGCTGGGGTTGATCCAGGTGCGATCAAGTGGCCAGCCGAAGCCGGGCGCGGCGTCGGGCTGCCAGCCTTGCATCTCGATCACGCGGTACTCGACCTTGAGCTTCAACAGGTCGACGAACCAGCCGCCCAGCTCGCCCATCGTCATGCCGTGGCGCATCGGCATGGGGCCGGCGCCGACGAAGCTTTCCCAGCCTGGCCGCAGCGTCAGTCCTTCCACCGGGCGGCCGACCGGGTTGGGGCGATCCAGCACCCAAACCGCCTTGCCGTGCGCGGCGGCGGCTTCGAGCACATAGCGCAGCGTGGTGATGAAGGTGTAGATGCGGCAGCCCAGGTCTTGCAGATCGACCAGCAACACGTCAAACGTGTCCATCATGGCGATCGTGGGGCGGCGCACTTCGCCGTACAGACTGAACACGGGAATGCCCAGCCGCGGATCGGTGAAATCGGGCGACTCGACCATGTTGTCCTGCTTGTCGCCGCGCAGGCCATGCTGGGGGCCGAAGGCGGCGCTGAGCTTCACATCGGGCAGCGCGGCGAGGGCGTCGAGCGAATGCGTCAGGTCGCGCGTGACGGAGGCGGGGTGCGCCAGCAGCGCAACGCGGCGTCCCTTCAAGGGCGCGCGCAGGGCCGGGTCTTCAAGAAAACGTTCGAGTCCGAATTGCATCGTCAATGCTTTTATTTTGATAGCTGCTCGCGCGCGTCTGACGTGCGCTGGCGGCCAATTTTGCTTGAAATCTCTGGCGCCGGCAGGTATGCAGCCCAGCCCGCGCGCTGGTGAAAATCAGGGCGCGGCGCCGGGTGGTGAAGCGCCCAGTACGACAAGCGCCCATCGGCCGACTCGATGACCGCCGACAGGCCCAGCAGCCAGGGCGGGTCTACCGCGTCGGGCAGCCAGCCGGCCGGCACCTCGGCGCCCAGCGTGAACACATCCGCACCGCGCGAGCGGCTGGTGACGATGCGCGGGGGCGACAGCGACGCGGCCGTTTCCGCCGCCGCATCGCGCACACGCTCGGCGCTGAACAGGTAGGCCGCCCAGTCGGCCGATGGCGCGAAGTTGAACTCGCGGTAAGCCGAGTTGCCCTCCGTGCCGACGAAGGCCTCAAAGCAGGTGTGTTGCCACAGGCCGTCGGTGCGGGTGGGTGCAGCCGCGCGGCCGGGCAAACGCAATTCGTTCAGCGCACCGCGCACGACATAGATCAGCAGCAGTGCCGGCTCAGGCGCGTGCTGCCAATGCAGTGCCACCTCGATCCCCCGCACCGCCGCGCACGGCGTGGCCGGGTGGCAGACAAGCGGTTGCGTGGACAGCAGGCGCGCGGACATGGCTGCGTATTCTGTCAGGCGGGCGCGGCCGACAGCCCCTCGGCCAGCCAGTCGAACACCACGCGGATGCGGCGCGAGGTGCGCAGCTCGCGGTGCGTGACCAGCCAGATCGGGAATCGCACCGGCGGCACATCGTCCAGAACGCGAACCATGCCGGGCGTGGCGCAGGCGATCTCGTCCATCATCGCGCCGATGCCCAGGCCCTGCTGCACCAGCGCCCAGTGGGTGGTCGTGTGGTCCACATAGCAACTGAAGTTCGATTCAGCCACGGGCAGGCCGTGCTGGCGCAGATAGGCCAGGTAGCGACCCGAGCGGTCGCTGCCCACAAAGGCGCAGCGGGTGGCGTCCGCGGCGCTGCGTGGGTGGCCGTTGGCGTGCACCCAGTCCTCGGCGGCGTAGAAATGCGCCGTGGCCTCGCGGATGAAGCGCGCGATCAGGTCGGGCTGCTCGGGCTTGAGGTTTCGGATGGCGATGTCGGCTTCGCGCCGCCGCAAGTCGCTCAGCGCGTTGGAGGCAATCACCTCGATGGCGATGCCGGGCGCCTTCTGGCGCATGGCGCGCACCAGCGGCGGCAGCAGGCAGGTCGCCACGATGTCGCTGGCCGATACCGTGACCACCCCTTCCACCGCCTGAGATCGGCCGGTGGCCGCCAGCGTCAACGACTCGGCCGCCGCGCCCATGGCGCGTGCGTGCTCGAGAAGATCCAGGCCGGCGGCGGTCAGCGCCATGGCCTTGCCCACGCGCTCGAACAAGGTCACGCCCAGGCTCGCCTCGATGGCCGCCACCTGTCGGCTGAGCGTCGGCTGCGTCAGCCCCAGCTTGCGCGCGGCGGCCGACAGCGAGCCGGTATCGGCCGTTTCCAGAAACGCATGCAACTGATTCCAGTCGAATTTTTTCATGCAAAAAAGTATATGACCAATACAGATTTCCGATATTCCATGCGATAACGCATATGGATAGCATCCGCGGATCGTGAAATCAATCGCCATGCCGCACCCCGCTCCTTCAGCGCGCTTCTGGGACCGCATCGCGCCCAGGTACGCCCGCGCCGCCATCGCCGACCAAGCCGGTTACGAGAAGACGCTGCAGCGTGTCAGCGGCCTGCTGGCACCCACGCACACCGTGCTGGAGCTGGGCTGCGGCACCGGCACCACGGCGTTGCGGCTGGCGCCGCATGCCAGAAGTTTGCTGGCCACCGACGCTTCACCCGAGATGGTCGCCATCGCGCGGGAGCGCCTGCACGCCCAGCCCACGCCGGGTCTGACTTTTGCCGTCGCCGATGCCGACCTGGCGACGTTCGACACCGCCGGCTACGACCGCGTGCTGGCATTCAACCTGCTGCACCTGCTGGCCGACCTGGACCAGGCGCTGGCCGCCATTGCACACACGCTGCGGCCGGGCGGGCTGTTCATCTCCAAGACGCCGTGCATCGCCGAGATGAACCCGCTGATCACCCACCTGGCCGTGCCGCTGATGCGCGCGGTGGGCAAGGCGCCGCCGCTGCTGCGTTTTGATGAGGCCCAGTTGCACGCGGCGATCCGGCGCGCCGGGCTGGAGGTGATTGCCACCGAACGCCACGGCACGCGCGGCAAGGACGTGCGCGCCTTTGTGGTGGCGCGCAAGCCGGCTGCGGTGCGCGCCTGATTTTTTCACTGTGGATAGAACGCAAATCATGACGAACCTTCTGGATTCCATTCGCCCGTTCGATAAGCAAGTGCCGCTGGTCGGCGCCTTGATGGCGGCAGCCGTGCTTTCTGCTTGCGGGGGCAGTGACGACCCGGCCGGCACGCTGCGCCTGGGCGGCACCGTTGCCGGGTTGGCCGCGGGAAAGAGCGTGGAGCTGCAAAACAATGGCGCCGAGGCCTTGCGCGTCAGCGAAAACGGGCGCTTCAGCTTCAGCACCCCGCTGGAGAGCGGCGCGGCCTATGCGGTGACGGTGAAGACGCAGCCTGACGGCCAGACCTGCACCGTGGCGCGCGGGGCGGGCACGGCCACGGCCGACGTGAGCGATGTCGCCGTCAGTTGCGTGGCTGGCACGGCCCCGCCCCCGTCACCGCTGCTGTCGGGCACCGCGGCGCTGGACGGCGAATGGGTCAACCACAAGGTCTGCACGCCCATCGGTGGTGGCCAGTTCGCGCAGCAGATGCTGAAACTGGTGCGCCAGAGCGACACGGTGGTCGAATACCGCAGTGGCACGCTGATTCATGGCAACGCCACCTGCCAGGGGGCGGGCAGCGCGCTGGTCAGTCCGATGGGCAGCGTGACGCTTTCTCGCGTCGAGAGCAATGCTTCCATCGCAGCGCACTGGGGCAGCTGGCGTTTGGTCACCGGAAGCACAAGCTATCTGGTGCTGGCCAAACCGAGCAACGACAAGTTGTGCCTGCTGGGTGACGAGAACCCCTCCATCCTGCCGACGCTGGAACGTGTGGCGCAAAGCGCGGCGGTGCAGGACCAGCAGAACGCGTGCTATGTGAGACGGTAGTTCGATGAGGGCTGCCGCGCGCGTGCGTCCGCTTCATCTGCTGCTGGCGATGAGCGCCGTGCCAGTGCTGGCCGGCCTCGTGCGTTTGGGCCAATTGGCACTGATGCAGCCGCTGTCGGAACCCGGTTTTCCCATGCGCCCATGCCGGTTGTGTTGCATGTGCTGTCCTCGATTACATACAGCGTGGGCGGCGTCTTTCAGTTCAACTCCGCGGCGCGGACGATGATGCCTGCACGGCATCGCCGCCTGGGCTCGCGCGCGATGTGGTCATGACAGGCGCCTGGCTGGTCAACCTGGCTGTGGCCGAGTGGATGCTGCGCCGAGCATCGATAACGCCTGCAACCCGCGCCTGCCGACGCTGACCGAGAGTTGTTGCATGTCGATCTCAACATGTCTGGCCCGTGCCACACCCGCCCTCCTGACTGGCGCACTGCTGTCCGCCTGCGCCAGCACCACGGTCAGCTTCCAGCCGGCCGCGCCCGAGCCGTTGTGCGAGCCTTCCGCCACCGCCGTGGTGTTATGGGCAACCCGCTGGCGTGCCGACCAGAAGGACGTGACGGCGCGTGAATCTGCAGCGGCGACGGGGTTGAGCGGGTTCTTCGCGTCCACCGACTGCTTTGCGCAAACGCAACTGCGCCGGGTCGACGCCCTGCCACCCTCACCCTTGCCAGCAGCGCCGGACTCGTCCAGGCTGATCGGCATCGAGGTGCTGGAATTGGGCCCGGTCGTCAAGCTGTTGTCGTCCGCCGCGTTGGTGGACTGCGGGACGAAAGTCGTTTTCCGCGCCGTGCGGTATCCGATCGGTACCGCTGATGAACCACACAGCTTCATCGTGCACTGGCGCCACGGCGGCCCCGGCGTGGTGAAGGGTGTGGCCAGTCTGCCCCAGGACATGCGCGCGGCCTTGCAGGCGGGCCTGGTGGCGGCCAACGGCGCTGCTTCCGTGCCTGATCGGTAGGCCTGCGCTAGGCTGAGCGTGAGCCGGCCGCGCCCCGCTCGTACCACCCCTTGCTGGCATTGACCACGCGCACCACCAGCAGCATCACCGGCACCTCGATCAACACGCCCACCACCGTGGCCAGCGCGGCGCCGGATTCAAAGCCGAACAGCGCAATCGCCGCCGCCACGGCCAGCTCGAAAAAGTTGCTGGCGCCGATCAGCGCCGAGGGGCAGGCGACGTGGTGCGATTCGCCCAGCGCGCGGTTGAGCCCGTAGGCCAGCGCGGAGTTGAACAGCACCTGGATCAGGATCGGCACCGCCAGCATGGCGATGATGAGCGGCTGGCGCACGATTTGCATGCCCTGGAAGGCAAACAGCAGCACCAGCGTGAGCAGCAGTGCGCCGATGGACCACGGGCCGGTGCTCGCCATGGCGGCGTCGAAGGCAGCCTGCCCGCGCGACAACAGCGCACGCCGCCAGAGCTGCGCGATGACCAGCGGCACAATGATGTACAGCAGCACCGAGACCAGCAGCGTCGCCCACGGCACAGTGATGGCCGACACGCCCAGCAGAAAAGCCACCAGCGGCGCAAAGGCGACGACCATGATGCCGTCGTTCAGCGCCACCTGGCTCAAGGTGAAGTTGGCATCGCCGTTCGTCAGTCGACTCCACACGAACACCATGGCCGTGCAGGGCGCGGCGGCCAGCAGGATCAGGCCGGCGATGTAGCTGTCCAGCTGGTCGGCCGGCAGATACGGCGCGAACACGTGGCGGATGAACAGCCAGCCCAGAAACGCCATCGAAAACGGCTTGACCAGCCAGTTGACGAACAGCGTCACGCCGATGCCGCGCGCGTGCCGGCGCACCTGGCCGAGCGAGCCGAAATCGACCTTGACCAGCATCGGGATGATCATCACCCAGATGAGCAGGCCCACGGGCAGGTTGACGCGCGCCAGCTCCATGCGGCCGATGGTCTGAAACATGCCGGGCATCACGGTGCCGAGGGCGACGCCGGCGGCCATGGCGAGCGCGACCCAAAGGGTCAGGTAGCGTTCAAAAAGTCCCATGATGATCTGAGTAAAAAGTGCCTCTGGCGCTTGTTGGGTAAGCGCGAGCAGCTATTGGATGAATAGCAATTCGTTCACATCAAGCGACCGGTGCCGCCGCGCCAATGCCGTCCAGCTGCTGCTTGAGCGACAGCCGATCCAGCTTGTCGAAGGGCAGGGCGGCGAACATGGCGATGCGGTTTTTCAGCACCATGAAGGCGTTGGCATAGGCGCGACGCTGCTCCTCGGCGCTGCCCTGCACGGCGGCCGGGTCTTCGACGCCCCAGTGCGCGGTCATCGGCTGGCCGGGCCAGTAGGGGCAGGCTTCGCCGGCTGCGCGGTCGCAGACGGTGAAGACGAAATCGAGCCGCGGCGCACTCGGGCCGCTGAACTCGTCCCAGTTCTTGCTGCGCAGTCCGTCGGTCGGGTAGTGGTACTGCGCCAGCAAGGCCAGCGCCAGCGGCTGCACGTGGCCCGCCGGGTGGCTGCCGGCGCTGAAGGCGCGAAAGCGCCGTTGGCCGATGGCCGGGTGGTTGAGGATGGATTCGGCCAGGATGCTGCGCGCCGAGTTGCCGGTGCAGACGAAGAGCACGTTCAGGGTGGGGCGGTCGATGGTCATTTGAAGTATTCAACGATGTTTGAAATAAAGGGCCAAGGATTGCTATGAATTGGAGAGCTGCTGGCGCTTGATCGACGGGCGCCAGGGCCGGTTTAGGCTTAAATCGATTCGGTTGTGGCTGATGCCGGCGCGCAGACCCGCTCGCCGCGCAAATCGGCGCACTGCTCCGGGTGACCAGCGCAGCATTCGGCCGTCAGGTAGTCGACCATCGCCTGCATCAGCGCCAGGTTGGCGCGGTAGCGCTGGTAGCGGCCCTCGGGCGTGACGCCGAGCAGGCCGGACTGCGTCAGCGCCTTGAGGTGAAACGACAAATTGGTCGGCGGCACGTTCAGCGCGCTGGCGATGTCGCCGGCCACCAGGCCTTCGGGGCCGGCGCGCATCAGCAGGCGGTACACGTCCAGCCGCAGGCCGGAGGCGAGCGATTCGAAGACTTTAATGGCCTGATCCTGTTCCATGATTCAATTATTGTTGAATTATCAAATCGATGCAAGGTGCGACGCAGGTGCGGACGCACGTCGGTTTCAACTTCATGCATCTGTCAAGCCGATGGCGACGGCGTGTGGCCGCTCACCCGGTATAAGGTCATGAATCTTTCATTTTTCTGCCACGCACCCGTCATTCGAGTTACGCAACATGAAGAACACGAAAAAGAGGAAAGGAGCCTCCCTCGTGAAAGAAACGACACCGCCCAGCTTCGGCTTTTCGACCACGCCGTCGGTGCACGTGCCCGGGGGCGCCTTTGTGCGAGACCCGGTGGGCGCCACCGGCCTCGATGGCGGCATCCAGGTGTCGTGGGCGCGCCAACTGGACGAGATCCGCGCCGCCCAGCGCCTGCGCTACCAGGTCTTCGTGCACGAGATGGGCGCCCGCCTGGCCACCACGCTGCCGGGCCACGACATCGACCTGTTCGACGATTATTGCGAGCACCTGCTGGTGCGCGATGAAGCCACGCAGACAGTCATCGGCACCTACCGCGTGCTGACGCCAGTGCAAGCCAAGCGCGTGGGCAGCACCTACAGCGATACCGAGTTCGATTTGACGCGCCTGCGCAGCCTGCGCCACCGCATGGTCGAGCTGGGCCGCAGCTGCGTGCACCCCGACCATCGCCATGGCGGCGTGATCATGGCGCTGTGGACGGCGCTGGGCGAATTCATGGTGCGCAACAACCTCGACACCATGATCGGCTGCGCCAGCATCCCCATGATGCAAGGCGGCGTGTTCAACGGCGACGTGGCGGCCAGCATCTGGCGCCAGGTGCGCGAGAAATACATGGCGCCGATCGAGTTCCAGGTGCGCCCGCGCCTGGCGCTGCCGCTGGACAACCTGAACGACCGGCTGCCGGTGGAGCCGCCCGCGCTCATCAAGGGCTACCTGCGCCTGGGCACCAAGGTGCTGGGCGCGCCCGCGTGGGACCCGGACTTCAACAGCGCCGACTTGCCGATGATGATGCGGTTTGCCGATCTGCACCCGCGTTACCGCAAACACTTTCTGGGCGCATGACGGCGATGGCGCCCGTGGCAATGAACCTCGACGCGGCACTGGGCCACGCCGCCCAGCAGCTGTTGCGTGGCGAACTGGCGCCGCTGGATCGCCCCGTGCCGCCGGCGATGGGCACGGCCGATCGCGACGCGCCGTGGCCGCTGTCGCCCGGGGGCGGCGGCGATGACGCCGACGAGCCCAGCATGGCGCGCGACCGACCCCGGTTCCGCGCCATTTTCATATCCGACATCCACCTCGGCACGCCGGGCTGCCAGGCGGGGCCGCTGCTCGATTTTTTGAAAGAACACGAGAGCGAAACGCTGTATTTGATCGGCGACATCATCGACGGCTGGCAGTTGCGCCGCCGCTGGTACTGGCCGCAGTCGCACAACGACGTGGTGCAAAAGCTGCTGCGCCGCGCGCGCAAGGGCTGCCACGTGGTCTTTGTGCCGGGCAACCACGACGAGTTTGCGCGCGGCTTTTTGAACCACAACTTCGGCGGCATCGACGTGGTGGAAGACAGCGTGCACGTCACCGTGGACGGCCGGCGCCTGTGGATCACGCATGGCGACTACTTCGACGGCGTGATCCAGCACGCCAAGTGGCTGGCCTATGTGGGCGACCACGCGTACGAGGCGGTGCTCAAGCTCAACCGCCATTTCAACAGCCTGCGCGCGCGCCTGGGCCTGCCGTACTGGTCGCTGTCGCGCTACCTGAAGCACAAGGTGAAGAAGGCGGTGAACTACGTCAGCGACTTTGAAGGCGCCGTGGCCGCCGAGGCGCGCC
>JAGOVZ010000205.1 GCA_018060485.1 Ottowia sp.
CGGAGCGCGCGTTGACCAAGCGTGGTTTTTCAGTCCATAATTATGTCCATCTCGGTTCGCCGAGTGCGGAAAACTCGTTATCAATCAACGAGTTGGGAACACGATGATGTTCCCTTCACCCGCTCCATCTTCCGCTGATCGGCACGCCACCGCGCCGCATCACGACAGCCCAGGCCGCGCAGCAGCGTTTTCAAGTCAAACAGGCCGCTGGCGCTTGTCAATCAAGCGCGGGCAGCTATGATTTTTGAACCGCTGGGCGGCGCTTCAGGCATTCACGTCGACCACCACCCGACCGCGCACTTCGCCCGCCAGCAGCCGCGCCGCCACAGCTGGCGCATCAGCCAGCCCAATCGTCTCGGTGTTGCGCGCCAACAGGTCGTGCGGCATCTCTCGCGCCAGGCGATCCCAGGCCTTGGCGCGGCGCGCGTAGGGCGCCATCACGCTGTCGACGCCGGCCAGCGTGACGCCGCGCAGGATGAACGGCGCCACCGTGCCGGGAAAGTCCATGCCCTGCGCCAGCCCGCAGGCCGCCACCACGCCGCCGTATTTGATGCCCGCGCAAACGTTAACCAGCGTGTGGCTGCCCACACTGTCGATGGCGGCGGCCCAGCGCTCCTTTTGCAGCGGTTTGCCGGGCGCGTTCAATGTCGATCGGTCGATCACCTCGCTGGCGCCGAGCGCCTTCAAATGCTCTGCTTCGTGCGGGCGGCCGGTGGCGGCGTGCACGGTGAAACCCAGGCGCGACAGCAGCGCAATGGCGATCGAGCCGACGCCGCCGTTGGCGCCGGTCACCAGCACCGGGCCGTGGTCGGTGGCGACGCCGTTTTGCTGCAACGCCATCACGCACAGCATGGCGGTGTAGCCGGCGGTGCCGATGGCCATGGCCTGGCTCGGCGTCATGCCGCCTGGCAGCGGCAGTAGCCAGTCGGCCTTCACGCGCGCTCTTTGCGCCAGCCCGCCCCAGTGCGATTCGCCGACGCCCCAGCCGTTCAGCAGCACCGGGTCGCCGGGCCGATAGCGCTGGTCGCTGGATTCGACCACCATGCCGGCGAGGTCGATGCCCGGCACCATCGGGTAGCTGCGCACCACCGGCGCCTTGCCGGTGATGGCCAGCGCGTCCTTGTAGTTGAGCGTGGAAGACGCCACCTGCACCAGCACATCGCCGGCGGGCAGGCGGTCGTCGTCAAGGTCGGTGACGGCGGCGGAAAGCGGGGCGTCGTCGGTCTTGGTCAGCAGCAGGGCCTTGAACATGGCGGTGTCCTTTTCAAAAGTGCGGGCGGGTCACGAGGCACTATAAGCCACTGCGACGTGGGCATAGACTTGCAGGCGTCATGTCCCAACCTCTGGTCCAAGCCGATTTCGCCGGCGACGCCGCCGACGTCGCGCGCCGGCTGATCGGCGCCACGCTGCTGGTCGATGGCGTGGGCGGCGTGATCGTGGAGACCGAGGCCTACGACCAGAGCGAGCCGGCCGCGCACACGCACCGCGGCCCGACGCCGCGCAACGCCGCCATGTTCGGCCCACCCGGCCACGCCTACGTGTACTTCAACTACGGCATCCACTGGTGCCTGAACTTCGTCTGCCGCGAAGCCGGCCACGGCGCCGGCGTGCTGATCCGCGCGCTGCAGCCGACGCATGGCGTGGACGTGATGCGCACACGTCGCGGCATGGACGACGAGCGCCTGCTGTGCGCCGGCCCGGGGCGCGTCGGCCAGGCGCTGGGCATCGGCGCGGCGCACTACGGCCTGCCGCTGGATGCGGCGCCGTTCACCGTGCTGGCAGCGCCCGCCGACGCGGCGCCCGTGCAAGTGTTGACCGGCCCGCGCATCGGCATCAGCCGCGCGGTGGATGTGCCCTGGCGCTTCGGCCTGGCCGGCTCGCGCCACCTGAGCCGCGGCTTTCGGCCGCCGCGCTCGTAGCGGCGTTTGCTCCGCTCTATCGCAAAAATGCCCGCCAGCGCTTGATGGGTGCCATTTTTAGATATCAAAAACATAGCAAAACAGCGTGATGACGCTGCCCCACTGGTAAGCCTACCTACGAAACGATCCCAGCTATTGCGCGCCACTCAGCGCTGCTCCAATGCTGTCATCACACCGACACATTCATCAGGAGCGTCATGTCCGGCCCGATCACCCCCCACAAAGACCCACGCTCCGACTGGCGGCCCGACTCCAACCCGATCTACGACAAGACCAACGACGCGATCGAGTCCAGCACCAAGCCGGTGGTCGAGGCCGTGCACAAGCAGACCGAGCAGGGCGGCTGGCAAGGCAAGATCGACCGGCTCGACAGCAAGGGCGACACTGCCCGTTCACGCACCATGCTGGACGGCGAACTGGACATCGGCGTGCTCAACCTGATTCCCGGCGGCGCGGCAGCCAAGGCCGCGCTCAAGGCGACCAAGGTGCTGGACATCAACCTGGATCTGGCGGTCAAAGGCCAATCGGCCCACTTGATCGACGTCACGCGCGACAGCAATGCGGCCGACAGCACCTACACCGTGCGCTACACCAAGATGAGCCAGGGCGGCCTGGGGGCCGAGCTGGGCCTGCCGCTGGGTGGCACGGTCATGGGCTCCAAGGGCGTGATGGGCCTGGGCGGCACGCTGAACGGCTTCGTCCGCGCCGATGGCTACGTCGGCACCGCCAACACCGTGGAATTCCGCTTCAACACCAAGGAAGAGGCCGCGCGCGCCGCTGCCAGCATGGAAAAACTCGCCGCCGCCGACATGGTGGACGACGGCGTGCAGGCGGCGTTGCTCACGGGTTCCGCGCCGGGCCAGCCGCAGGCCCCGCTGATCAATACCCTGGGGCAAACTTACGAGGGCAGCAAGAACAACTTCGCCAACCCGATGAGCGAGTACGGCGAGGTCAACCCCGGCCTGCGCCGCGCGGCTGGCGTCAGCGACGAGGAAATGTCCTTCCTGGCCGATCACATCACGGCGCAAGAGGTGTCGGTGATGGGCGGCGGCCGCGGCGCGGTCGAAGGCCGGCTCACGGCCGACGGCAAGTTCAACCTGCCCAGTGGCAGCAAGGTCAAGCTGCCCGGGCTCGAATTGAAGACCGGCAGCGCCATCGTGCCCAACGTGTACCGCAACACGTCTTACACGCGCCGCGTCGAATATCCCACCGACGTGTCCAAGGGCCGCATCGTCGACAGCTTCAACTCCTACGACCAGTTGTCCGCCAAATGGCGCGACGTGAAGAACGTCGGTCTGAATTTCCCCGGCCAGAACGGCTCCGGCGGCGCGACCGTCACCGGCCAGCAGCGTGCCGACGACAACTACGAACTGGCGATCATGAACAGTTCGGTCTCTTTCCAGCAGGACATTCCGGCCGGCACCCGTGTCGACCTGGGCTACCTTGCCGGCAAGCCGCCTGCGTTCGACAAACCGGCCACCGTGGATTTCTCACTCATGACCCCCACGGGCAGGGACGGGCTCGGCCTGGCGCGCACCCTCAACCCGCTCGACCTCTCAGGCCGCGGCCAGGCGCCGGATGGCCAGCAGCGCGTGGACATGAACCGCCTGCACATGCGCTATCAGGTCGATGGCGCCGCCGGGCTGGCCATGGCCGGCTCCATGCCGGTCACAGGCAGTGGCGCCGGCCTGCTGGGCCAGGGTCTGCGCCAGGGCGACTTCATCGAATATCAGCGCGACACCGTCAAGCGCGACGGCAACAACACGACCCAGACCCTGCGCGCCGGCTTGGCGGGCGTGGTGGCCGTCGAGGGCAGCCTGACCAAGTACGGCGGCGTGGACGACTACGACACCGCCGCCGCTCCCGTGCCGCCGCCACCGCCGCCACCCCCTCCTCCGCCCACGCCGCCCGCATCCACCGGTCACTACCAGGTGCAGCCCTACGAAGGCGTCAACGTGCGCTCGTCGCCCACCACGCAGGGCGACAACAAGGTCGCCATCGTGCAGATGGGCTCCTTCCTGGACGGCACCGGCGAGAAAAAGCAGGACGCCCAGGGCCAGACCTGGGTCAAGGTCAAGGGGCGCGATCAGGACGACAAAATGGTAGAAGGCTGGGTGCGCGGCGACCTGATGAAGTCCTACGACCCGCGCCTGGGCAACAACGACGCCAGCGGGCGCGTCAACCCGCAGCGCGAACACCGCGGGCAGCCCAAGATCGTCGTCAAGCAGGACGACAACCTGTGGAACCTGGCGCGCCAGTACAACCAGGATTTCAACCGCCTGCTGGCCGCCAACCCGCACCTGCTCGACCCCAACGTGATCTTCAAGGGCGATTCGGTTTACCTGCCCGGACGATGAGGTCGGCCGCCCGGTCCGCGTAGGCGAACGCCGACAGCCCGTCGGGTGGCGGGCCGATGCGGCGCGTGCCGCCGTCCGCACACAATGGGCTATCGGCCTGTTTCGGCCGACAACCCTTTGATGGATCAGCCATGACCTTGTGCACCCGCCCTCTTCTCGCCGCGCTGGCCGTTGGCTGCACCGCCTTGACCGCCGCCTGCACCAGCGGGCCTCTCGCGCGTGGCGACGCCGCCGCGCGGTATTTCCAGTATGTGTCGCCCGACGATCGGGTGGTGGCCGAGTACCTGACGCCCGATGCCGCGACCTGCCAGCAGCACCTGTCGAACATGGAGCGCGTCAACCGGCACGGCGCCGACGCGACCCGGTGCAGCGGCACATCGGCCAGCGCCCGCTTGCCGGTGACTGC
>JAGOVZ010000047.1 GCA_018060485.1 Ottowia sp.
GCAGCTCGGCGGCCAACTCGGGCTGCGCCACCGGCTTGTCGTTGAAGAAGGCCTGGCCGGCCTTGTCGACCACCACGGTGACGAACTTGGGCGGATCGCCCGGCTGCGCCGCGTCGGTCTTGGGCAGATCGAGCCGGATCGCGCTGGCCAGCAGCGGCGCGGTGATGATGAAGATCACCAGCAGCACCAGCATCACGTCGACCAGCGGCGTGACGTTGATGTCGCTCATGGGCTCGGAGCCCTTGGTGCGTTCGAGTCGTCCAAATGCCATAAGTCACCTGCCCCCACGCTTCGCCGCTTCGCGTGCTGCGCTGCCCCCCAGGGGGGCCCCGGCCGCCTTGGGGCGGCCCGGCGGCGTCCGGAGGGTGTTGAATAAGTTGAAAAGCACAGCCCGGTGGCTCAATGTTTCGCCAGCAGTTCCCGCAAGTCGCGCGCAAAGCCTTCCAGCTCGGCCTCGATGTTGCCGATCACACGCCCGAACCAGTTGTAGGCCAGCACGGCCGGAATCGCCACCGCCAGGCCGGCGGCGGTCATGATCAGCGCCTCGCCCACCGGGCCGGCGACCTTCTCGATGCTGATCTGGCCCGAGCCGGCGATGCTGATCAGCGCATGGTAGATGCCCCACACGGTGCCCAGCAGGCCGACGAAGGGCGCAATCGAGCCGACGGTGGCCAGCAGCACCTGGCCGAACTGCAGCCGCCCCATGATGCCGTGCAGCGCATCGCGCAGCGCACGCGTGAGTTGCTGCGCGCGGTCGCCCGCCGCCGCCAGCGTGCCGCCGGCCGGCAACTGCGTGGCCTGCACCAGTGGCAGCACCAGCTGGCCGCGGTCGAAGCCGCCGACGCGGCTGGCCGCATCGTCCAGCGACGGCGCCTGCCAGAACGCCGCCACGCTGCGCACCACGTCGCCGCCGGCGCGCCGCAGCAGCCAGGCCTTCCACAGAATCACCACCCAGCTGGCGATGGACATGAGCAGCAGCAGGATGGCCACGGCCTTGCCGATGGCGTCGCTCTGCGCGAAAACGTGTTGCAGGTTCATCTTGGATTGAAAGGAAAACTCTTGAGGTTCAACGCAGCTTCAGCACGTCGAACATATCGAACAGGCCACTTTTCGTGCCCGCCAGGAAGCGCACCGCGCGCAGGCTGCCCTGCGCGTAGCCGGCGCGGCTGCTGGCCTTGTGGCTGATTTCGATGCGCTCGCCGGTGCCGGCAAACAGCACGGTGTGGTCGCCCACGATGTCGCCGCCGCGGATGGCGGCAAAACCGATGGTGGAGGGATCGCGCTCGCCGGTGTGGCCGTGGCGCTCGTACACGGCGCAATCCTTCAAGTCACGCCCCAGCGCGTCAGCGATCACCTCGCCCATCTTCAGCGCGGTGCCGCTCGGCGCATCGACCTTGTGGCGGTGATGCGCCTCGATGATCTCGATGTCGTAGCCGGTCGACAGCGCCTTGGCGGCCATCTCCAACAGCTTGAAGGTGACGTTGACGCCGACGCTCATGTTGGGCGCCATGACGATGGCGATGTCTTGCGCGGCGGCGGCAATGTCGGCCTTTTGCGCGTCGGTGAAGCCCGTGGTGCCGATGACCAGCGCCACGCCCAGCCGGCGGCAGGCGGCCAGGTGCGCCAGGGTGGCTTCGGGCCGGGTGAAGTCGATCAGCACCTGCGCGTTCTGCAGGCCGGCGTCCAGCGCGGCCTGCACCGGCACGCCCGAGGCCCAGCCGGCAAACGCACCGGCGTCCTGCCCCAGCGCGGGGCTGTCCGCACGGTCCAGCGCGCCGGCCAGCTGGCAATCGCCCGAGGCGCGCACCGCCTCGATCAGCATCTGGCCCATGCGGCCGGTCGCGCCGGCAATGGCGACGCGGATGGGCGGGGAAGAATCGGTCATGGGCAAGCTCAAGGACTTGGTGGGCAGCCGGCCGCCAGGCGCGCCGGCGTGGCGGCGGCGCTCAGCGCCCCGGCTCCAGCGGCGGGTAGCTGAGCGCCGGCACGGCGGTGCTGGTGGCTGCGTCGCCGGCAGCGGGTGCGGCATCGGCCGGGGCGGCGGGGAATTTCGCCAGCTGATCCTCGGTGGCTTCCAGCACCGGCACCTTCACCTTGCGTTCGCGGCTGATGCGCTGCACGAACTCGGTTTCGCTGGGCATTTCGTCGCCCTCGAAGCGCTCGAGCGCATCGCCCTTGAAGAACACCGTCAGGCGGAAGTTCTGCGGCTCGACGCGCTGGCGGCGCATGGTGAACACGTAGTCCCAGCGGTCGGCATGGAACACGCTGGTGACCAGCGGCGTGCCCAGCGTGTCGCGCACCTGCACGCGCGACATGCCGGGCTGCAGCGCGGCGACCTGCTCTTTCGACACGAAGTTGCCCTGCACCACCTCGGGCTTGTACAGCGTCAGCGCGTCGGCAATGCCGCGCGTGCCTTGCTCGAAGCTGCTGCAGGCGCCCAGCGCCGCCGTCAGCACGGCCAGCATGGCGCCGGCGATGGCGCGGGCAGGGATTCGGGAAGTGAGAGACATGCGTCGCTGCTCATGCACAATAGGGCCGATCATTGTAGCGGCGGCGCCACGGCGCGCGGCTCACCTCATTGGAATGGACACCTTAGACGAGCTCAAGAGCACCGGCCTGAAAGCCACGCTGCCGCGCCTGAAGATTCTGGAGATTTTCCAGAAGGCCGAGCAGCGCCACATGACGGCCGAAGACGTGTACCGCCTGCTGCTGGCCGAGCATTCGGACATCGGCCTGGCCACCGTGTACCGCGTGCTGATGCAGTTCGAGCAGGCCGGGCTGCTGAGTCGCAACCATTTCGAGGCCGGCAAGGCCGTGTACGAGCTGCGCGAGGACGAGCACCACGACCATCTGGTGTGCCTGGACTGCGGCCACGTGGAGGAGTTTCACGATCCCGAGATCGAGAAGCGCCAGCACGCGGTGGCCAAGGCCAAGGGTTTCCTGATTGCCGATCACGCGCTCAGCCTGTACGCCAACTGCACCAAGGCCGATTGCCCGCACCGGCCGGCCGGCTCGCGCCGCTGAATACAAGTCAAAAGCGGCGGTGGCGCTTGTCCAGCAAGCGCAAGCAGCTATCAAAACAAAAGCATCAAGGGTCGTTGCCTTTTTCCATCGCGCGCCGATGGCGGTCGACGAATTCCTGGTAGGTGTCGATGCCGCGCAACTGCAGGATGTGGTTGCGCACCGCCGCTTCCACCAGCACGGCGATGTTGCGGCCGGCCACCACCTGGATCACGGCTTTCTGGATCGGCACACCCAGCACGTCCTGCGTGAGCGGCTCGTAGGGCATGCGCTCGTAGTCGCGCTCCATGGTCTCGCGGCGCACCAGGTGCACGATCAGGCGCAGCCGCATGCGCCGGCGCACCGCCGATTCACCAAAGATGGCGCGGATGTCGAGCAGGCCGATGCCGCGCACTTCGAGCAGGTTTTGCAGCAGCTCGGGACAGCGGCCCTCGATGGTGGCCTGGTTGATGCGAAACAAATCCACCGCGTCGTCGGCCACCAGGCCGTTGCCGCGTGAAATCAACTCCAGCCCCAGCTCGCTTTTGCCGAGGCCCGATTCGCCGGTGATCAGCACGCCCAGGCCCAGGATGTCCATGAACACGCCGTGCATGGTGGTGCGGTCGGCAAAATGTTTGGACAGGTAGGCGCGCAGCACGTCGATGACGAAGGCCGCCGAATCCTGCGTGGCGAACAGCGGAATCTGCGCCCGCTCGCACATCGAGATCAGCGCGTCGGGCGCCGTCTGGCCGTCGCACAGCACCAGCACCGGCGGCTCCAGCGTGACGATGCGCGCGATGCGGCGCGCGCAGTCTTCGGGCGAGGCGTTGGACAGATACGCCACCTCGCGCTCGCCCAGAATCTGCAGCCGGTACGGGTGGATGTAGTTGAGGTAGCCGACCAGATCAGCACCCGAGCGCGCCTGGCTGACCGCCGCCTCGTCAAAGCGCCGCTCCGACGCCTGCAGCCCCGCCACCCAGTGCCAGCGCAAGGTGGCCCGGTGGTCCTCGAACAGGACGTCGGCGCTGATGACGGAGGGTTTCATGGCGGGCGCAAAGAAGTGGCGTGCGCCAGTCTATGCGATGACAACACACGAAAAGCCCTGAATCGCGGGGCTGCGCAGCAAGCCAACAAAAGGGCCGCGGAGCAGGCCATTCGGGAACGCCGTGGTCGGGGTCCCCCGACAACCAGCGTTGTCCCCGTTCCAGGGGGAAGCCGCGTCAGCGGCTCAGGGGGTAACTTGCTGCGCCGATTTCCAGTTCGCAATCAAGCCGTGCAGCTCGTCCACCGAAGCAGCCGACTTGATCCGCTCACGCAGGTCGGCGTCGCTCAGCAGCTCGGCGATCTCGGACAGGATTTCAAGGTGCTTTTGCGTCGCCGCCTCGGGCACCAGCAGAAAGATCAGCAGGCCGACGGGTTGCTCGTCCGGCGCGTCAAAGCCGATCGGCTGCGCCAGCTGCAGCACCGCGGCCATCGGCGCCTTCAAGCCCTTGATGCGCCCGTGCGGAATCGCCACGCCGTGGCCAAGGCCGGTCGAGCCGAGCCGCTCGCGCGCGAACAGGCTGTCGGTGATCAGCGCGCGCGACAGCCCGTGCAGGTTCTCGAACAACAGACCGGCTTCTTCAAAAGCGCGCTTCTTGCTGGTGGCTTCAACGCCGACCAGCACCTGCGACGCCGGAAGGATGGAGGCAAGACGGTTCATGGACATGGCGGCTGGATTATGCGCGCTGGAGGCCGGGCAAACCCGTACCCGGCGGCGCCAAGCGGTGGGCAGGCGCCGCCAAATAAGTCACGCGAATGGCGGTGACAGCGGCACGCGCTCCCTGGCGCGATACCCCTGCGGGCTTTGAAACACATTGTCCGGCGGGAAAAAGAAAGCCGCCCGGAGTGAACCGGCGCGGCTTGTAAGCTGGAGTCTACAGTCTTCGCTCGTTGTTGTTACACGATACTACATCAAATGCTTGGCAGCCGCACGGTCGTGCGACTGCAGTTTGTCCTTGTGCTTGACGATTTGCCGGTCCAGCTTGTCGACCAGTTCATCGACGGCGGCATAAAGGTCTTCGTGGCTGCTTTCGGCAAACAGGTCGTTGCCCTTGACGCCGATGCGACATTCAGCGCGTTGCCGTTTCTCCTTTTCCTTCTGGTTTTCGACCGAAAGCAGCACCTTGACGTCCACCACCTGGTCGAAATGCCGGTTGATCCGGTCCAGTTTGCCCGTCACGTAGCTGCGCAGGGCAGGGGTGACATCGAGGTGGTGTCCGCTGATCGTCAGGTTCATGAATAGCCTCCTTTTGGCATAAATGAACGGCCGGCCCGAGCGCAGGTGCCCTGCCGCCACCACGACAGCGCCCGAACCAAGTGTCTTCACGCTGTCATGCGAGTCCACTATGCCGCCGTTTCGCGGCACTGGCAACCCGGGGGCCAATGTCCGCGCGTCCCACTGGGTCGGGGGCCGGCAGGTTGACAGGGCGCGGGTTCTGGCGCTGCGGGCCAAAGGGCCAGTGCCATAATCGCCACGTCACGTTTTTGTTGCCGAAAGCCCGCCTTGGAACCCGTCCCGAGTCGATAGCTTTCTCCTCCCTGGGACGCTGGCGCGCGGGGGGCTGAAAGCCACCGCCCCACCCGCCGCGCCGCCACAAGCCTTCACCAGCCCAGGGAAACTCATGCTCAACGTCTTCTCGCTGTCCAACGGACGGCTGTTTCAGGAAGAGATCGAATCGCTCGAAGAGCTGGCGCGCTTTCGGCCGATCTGGGTCGATCTGGAAGAGCCCACGCTGGAAGAAAAGCGCTGGGTCAAGCAGTATTACGGCCTGTCCATCCCCGAGGACGCGATCGACGACGACATCGAGGAATCGGCCCGCTTCTACGAAGAAGACAACGGCGAACTGCACATTCGCAGCGACTTCCTGCTGATCGACACCGACGATGAAGCCCGCCAGGTGCGCGTGGCCTTCATCCTGAACAGCGCCAACGACCAGCTGCGCAGCCACGGCGTGCTGTTCTCGATCCACGACGAGACGGTGCCGGCGTTTCGCCTGCTGCGCATGCGCGCGCGCCGCATGCCCGGCCTGCTGGGCGACGCCAAGGACGTGCTGCTGGCGCTGCTGGACGGCGATGCCGAATACTGCGCAGACACGCTCGAAGGGATTTACGACGAACTGGAAGCGGCCGGCAAAAAGGTGCTGGACGACAACGTGACCGACGAGGTGGCCGCCGACGTGCTGGCCACCATCGCGCGGCAGGAAGACATGAACGGCCGCATCCGGCGCAACGTGATGGACACGCGCCGCGCGGTCAGCTTTCTGATGCGCAGCCGCATGCTGGACGCCGAGCAGTTCGAGGAGGCGCGCCAGATCCAGCGCGACCTGGATTCGCTGGACAGCCACACCACCTTCTTGTTCGACAAGATCAACTTCTTGATGGACGCCACGGTCGGTTTCATCAACATCAACCAGAACAAGATCATCAAGCTGTTCTCGGTCGCCAGCGTGGCGCTGCTGCCGCCGACGCTGATCGCCAGCATCTACGGCATGAACTTCAAGGCCATGCCGGAGCTGGACTGGGCGCTGGGTTATCCGTACGCGCTGCTGCTGATGGTGGCCAGCGCGCTGGTGCCGATGTGGTATTTCCGCCGGCGCGGGTGGTTGAAATGATCCCCCCTGAGTCGCCTGCGGCGCCTTCCCCCAGGGGGACAACGCCTGCGGCCGGGCAAAGCCCGTTCCGCGGCGTTCCGGCGTGGCCTGCTCCGCGGCCATCTGAAGGGGCTTGCTGCGCAGCCCGGTTTTTTTGTCCCTCTCCCTCTGGGAGAGGCTTGGCCTGTCCTGAGCTTGTCGAAGGAGGGTGAGGGCAGCCCCTGGTCGCGGGGCCAGCTCTTTGAATGAAATCGGCCGCCAGCGCTTGATGGGCAAGCGCAAGAGGCTCTTTAAATCATAGCGACTCGAAATAGGCCTCAAGAATCGCCGCGCTGTAGCGGCTGGCGACCTGGTCGACGAAGCGCATGAAATCGACGTGCGCGGCATCGTCGGCGCGGTCGCTGATGGTGCGCAGGGCGGCAAAGGGCACGTTGAAGTCGCGGCAGACCTGGGCCACGGCGGCGCCTTCCATCTCGACGGCCAGCGCCTCGGGCAAGGCGGCGCGCAGCGCGGCGCTTTCGGCGCTGGTGGCGACAAAGCGGTCGCCGCTGGCGATCAGGCCGCGGTGCACGCGCGGCGCCTGCAAGGCGAATTCGGCCACGGCGTCGGCGCCCAGCGTGTCGGCGGCGCGCGCCAGCACGGTTTGCGCGGCACGGGCCAGGCTGGCCGACAGATCGGCATCGGTGTCGAAACGCGCCACGCCCGTGAGCGGCACCTCGAAGCGCGGGAACAGCGGCGAGGCATCCATGTCGTGCTGCATGAAGCTGCCGGCCACCACCACGTCGCCCACGCGCACGCCTTCGCCCACGCCGCCGGCGGTGCCGGTGAAGACGATGCGGTCCACTTTGAAGCGCTCGATCAGCAACGTGGCGGTGGTCGCGGCCGCCACCTTGCCGACGCGCGAGAGCACGGCCACCACTTCGTGAGCGGCCCAGTGGCCGCACCAGAAATCGCGCGTGGCGACGCGCTGGCGCCGCTCGTCGGGCATGGCCGCCAGCACGGCGGCCAGCTCGGGGTGCATGGCGGCAACGATGCCGGCGCGGGGAGCGGATTTCATGTCAAACAGGGCGCCAGCGCTTGTCCATCAAGCGCGAGCAGCTCTCAAAACAAGAGCGAACGTGGCACTTGCGCCGTCAGTTCACCGTGGCGACCTTGTCGCGCAACTCGCGCCGCAACACCTTGCCGACGGGCGTCTTCGGCAGCTCGCCGCGGAACTCGATGATGCGCGGGCGCTTGTAGCCGGTCAGGTTGTCGTGGCAGAACTGGCGCACGGCGTCTTCGGTCAGGCCCGGGTCTTTCTTGACGATGACCAGCTTGACGGCTTCGCCCATCTTCTCGTCCGGCAAGCCGACGGCCGCCACTTCGAGCACGCCGGGCATGGCGGCCACCACGTCCTCGATCTCGTTGGGGTAGACGTTGAAGCCGCTGACCAGAATCATGTCCTTCTTGCGGTCGACGATCTTCGTGTAGCCGCGCTCGTCCATGATGCCGATGTCGCCCGACTTGAAGTAGCCGCCTTCCGTCATGACCTTGGCGGTCTCGTCGGGGCGCTGCCAGTAGCCGGCCATGACCTGCGGGCCCTTGATGGCGATCTCGCCCGGCTGGCCAAGCGGCACTTCGCGGCCGTCGTCGTCCAGGATGGCAATGTACGTGCTGGGGATCGGCAGGCCGATGGTGCCGGTGAACTCTTTCGACGTCACCGGATTGCAGGTGGCCGAGGGGCTGGTCTCCGACAGGCCGTAGCCCTCGCAGATCGGGCAGCCGGTCTTCTCCAGCCACAGCTTGGCGACGGCGCGCTGCACCGCCATGCCGCCGCCGACCGAGACTTTCAGATGGCTCCAGTCGACGGTGTTGAAGTCGGGGTGGTTGGCCAGGCCGTTGAACAGCGTGTTGACGGCCGGAAAGCTGTGGAATTTGTGCTTGGACAGTTCCTTCAGCACCGCCGGCAGGTCGCGCGGGTTGGGAATCAGGATGGTCTTGCCGCCATTGCGCAGGCTCAGCATCATGTTCACCGTGAAGGCGAAGATGTGATAGAGCGGCAGCGCGCACACGCCGGTGGGTTGCTCGCCGGCCGGAATCTGCTTCATCACCGGGTCGTTCCAGGCCTCGGACTGCAGCACGTTGGCGATCAGGTTGCGGTGCAGCAGCACGGCGCCCTTGGCGACGCCGGTGGTGCCGCCGGTGTACTGCAGCACGGCGACGTCTTCGGGGCCGATGGGCGGCGCGGTGAACGGCGCGCGCTGGCCCTTGGCGATGGCGTCGTTGTAGCGCACGGCGCCGGGCAGGCTGAAGTCGGGCACCAGCTTCTTGACCTTGCGCACCACGTAATTGACGATGGCGCCCTTGATCAGGCCCAGGCGGTCGCCCATGCTGGCCAGCACCACGTGCTTGACCGCCGTGTTGGCGATGCACTTTTGCAGCGTGGCGCCGAAGTTCTCGATGATGACGATGGCCTTGGCGCCGCTGTCTTTCAGCTGATGCTCCAGTTCGCGCGCGGTGTACAGCGGGTTGACGTTGACCACCACGTAGCCGGCGCGCAGGATGCCGGCCACCGTGGCCGGGTACTGCGGCACGTTGGGCATCATGATGGCCACGCGGTCGCCGCGCGCCAGGCCCAGGCTTTGCAGGTAGCCGGCCATGGCGCGGCTCTGGGCGTCGGTCTCGGCGTAGCTGACGTCCTTGCCCATGAAGCTGTAGGCGGTGCGATCGGCAAACTTCTTGAAGCTCTCGTCCATCAGCGCCACCAGCGACGGGTACTGCGAGGCGTCGATGTCGGCGGGAACGCCTTCGGGGTAGTGCTTGAGCCAGATGCGCTCGGTCATGGGTGCGTGCTCCTTGCAAGGTGGCGGCGCCGTGCGCGCGGCCGGGTGGGACAGGGGCCGGCGCGGGTGGGCCGGTTCATCACATTGTGTGACGCCAACACGCCGCGTGGTACTGGCGTTTTCCTTGAGGGCGATCAAACGCCCTTCAAAGTATCTTCAAACGACACTTATCGCACGACCGTGCGGAAATCGTCCCGCACGGTGCGCCGTGCGCGCAACGTGGCGGCTTATTCAATCGCCTTGCCGATGTCCTCGACCACCTTCTTGGCGTCGCCAAACACCATCATGGTCTTGTCCATGTAGAACAAATCGTTGTCCAGGCCCGCGTAGCCCGCCGCCATCGAGCGCTTGTTGACGATCACCGTCTTGGCCTTGTAGGCCTCGAGGATCGGCATGCCGTAGATCGGGCTGCCCTTGGTGTGCGCGGCCGGGTTCACCACGTCGTTGGCGCCCAGGATGATGGCGACATCGGCCTGGCCGAACTCGCCGTTCACGTCTTCCATCTCGAACACCTGGTCGTACGGCACTTCGGCCTCGGCCAGCAGCACGTTCATGTGGCCGGGCATGCGGCCGGCCACCGGGTGGATGGCGTACTTGACGTCGATGCCCTTGTCGGTGAGCTTTTGCGCCAGCTCTTTCACCGCGTGCTGCGCGCGCGCCACCGCCAGGCCGTAGCCGGGCACGATGATCACGCTGTCGGCGTTGCTGAGCATGAAGGCGGCGTCGTCGGCGCTGCCGCTTTTCACCGGGCGCTGTTCCTGCGCGCCGCCGGCGGCGGCCCCCGCCTCGCCGCCAAAACCACCCAGGATGACGTTGAAGAACGAGCGGTTCATGGCCTTGCACATGATGTAGCTCAGGATCGCGCCGGATGAGCCCACCAGCGAGCCGGCAATGATCAGCATGCTGTTGTTCAGGCTGAAGCCGATGCCCGCCGCCGCCCAGCCGGAATAGCTGTTGAGCATCGACACCACCACCGGCATGTCGGCGCCGCCAATCGGGATGATCAGCGTGACGCCGATGATGAAGCCCAGCAGGCAGATCAGGATGAAGTCGATCGAGCTTTGCGAGTGCCAGAAGCCGTACAGGAAGAACAGCGCCGCCAGCCCCAGCGCCAGGTTCAGCCAGTGCTGGCCGGGAAACACCACCGGCGCGCCCTGGAACAGGCGGAACTTCGACTTGCCCGACAGCTTGCCCCAAGCGATGACCGAGCCGCTGAAGGTGACCGCGCCGATGAACGCGCCCAGCGCCAGCTCGATGCGGTTGCCGCCCGGAATCAGGCCGCCGGCGCCGTTCAGCGGCTTGTCGGCGATGCCGAAGGCCCACGGCTCGGCCACCGTGGCGCCGGCAATCAACACCGCCGCCAGGCCGATCATGCTGTGGAAGAACGCCACCAGCTCGGGCATCTTGGTCATCTCGACCGTCTTGGCGCGCCAGGCGCCATAGCCGCCGCCGACCACCAGGCCGAGCAGCACCCAGCCCAGGCCCAGCGCCGAGCCGGCCAGCTTGACGATGAGCGCCGCCGTGGTCAGCACGGCAATCGTCATGCCGGCCATGCCGAACAGGTTGCCGCGGATCGACGTCGTGGGGTGGCTCAGGCCCTTCAAGGCCTGGATGAAACAGATGCTGGCCACCAGGTACAGCAGCGTGACGAGGTTCATGCTCATGCCAGTCGCTCCTTATTTGGTAGCTGCCGGCGCTTTGTCAGCGGGCGCCGGACGCTCTTTTTTCTTGAACATCTCGAGCATGCGGCGCGTCACCAGGAAGCCGCCGAAGATGTTGACAGCCGCCAGCGCCACCGCCGCCACGCCCATCAGCTTGGCCATGCCGCCTTCGGTCAGCGCGGCCGCCAGCATGGCGCCGACGATGACGATGGCCGAGATGGCGTTGGTCACCGCCATCAGTGGTGTGTGCAGCGCGGGCGTCACCGTCCACACCACGTGGTAGCCGACGTAGATGGCCAGAACGAAGATGATCAGGTTGATGACGGTGGGTGAAACGATGTCCATGGGTCTCCTCCGGGGGACTTTTTTTCGGGGGGCTTATTCGCGGTCGCGGCGCGGCGCCTGCACCGGCGGGCGCGGCGGCAGTTGCGTGGCGCGCGTGGGCGGCGGTGGCGCCACCACCACGGGCGGCGCCGGTGGCGCGACCTGCGGCGCAAACGGGAACGGCGGCACGTTGAGCACGCCGCCGCCGCTGGCCGCGCGCGTGGCGCCGGCAAAAGCGCGCGCCCACTGCAGGCCCGGCTGGCCGCCGGCCAGAAAGTCGGTGTTGGTGCGCGTGATCGGCTCGATCAGCGTCGGGGCGATCAGCGCATGCGCCTCGATGGCGCGGCCAGCGTCGGCCGGCACGCGGTAGCCGACCCAGGCGCGCGGGCGCGAGGCCCAGCCGCGACCTTCCAGCCACTGATAAAGCACCGAATGCTGCTGCTCCAGCCAGCGGTCGAAGTCGGCATCGCGCCGCATGCGCAGGCAGCCATCGGCGGTGGTGCCGGTGTCGACCACGTGCAGGCTGTTCGGCATCGGGCACGGCGCCCCGCCGCTGGGCGCCGCCTGCGCGATGACGATGGCCAGCCAGCGGCCGTCCTCGCGCCGCAGCCCGGCAATGCGCGTGGGCGCCGCCGGGCCGCTGACGGGCACCGGCGCATCACCGGCCAGCCAGGGCGCCAGCACGTGGCCCAGATCGACCCAGGTGCCGACGCTGGTGGGCGGCACCAGGATCTGCGGCGCGGCGGCGCTGCCGGCCACCGCCGCCGGGCTGCCGCGGTCCGGCGTGCTGCCGGGCGCGGCGCAGCCGGCCAGCAGTGCGGCGGCCGACAGCGCGGCCAGCGCCAGCAGATGGCGAGCGCGAAGAGCTTGTGGGTTGGGGTTCATGGTCGTACTGCAGATGAATAAGGGGCCCGCAAGGCGTCAGGCCTTTCGCGTGACGGCGCCACCTTGCGCCACCAGCGTGGCGACGACGATGTCGTCCTCGGGATCGATGCGGAATTCGGCGGCCGGCTCGCCCTTGGCGGCGGGCGGCAGCACCAGCTTCAGGAAGTCGAGCACATTGCGCGCGTACAGGCTGCTGGCGTCGGCGGCGACCATCGAGGCCAGGTTGGTCTCGCCGACGATGGTCACGCCGTGCTTTTGCACCGTTTTGTCCGCTTCGGTCAGCGGGCAGTTGCCGCCCACCGTGCCGTCCGGGTTGGGTGCACCCTTGCCGGCGGCCATGTCGATGATGACCGAGCCGGGCTTCATGCTTTTGACCATGTCCTCGGTGATCAGCACCGGCGCGGCGCGGCCGGGAATCAGCGCGGTGGAAATCACCACGTCGGCCTGCGCCACGCGTTTGGCCACTTCGGCCTTTTGCCGATCGAGCCAGCTTTGCGGCATGGGGCGCGCGTAACCGCCCACGCCTTCGGCGGCTTCTTTTTCTTCGGCCGTTTCATACGGCACGTCGATGAATTTGGCGCCCAGCGATTCGACCTGCTCCTTCACGCTCGGGCGCACGTCGCTCGCCTCGATGACCGCGCCCAGGCGCTTGGCGGTGGCAATCGCCTGCAGGCCGGCCACGCCGACGCCCAGAATCACCACGCGCGCCGCCTTCACGGTGCCGGCGGCGGTCATCAGCATGGGGAAGAACTTCTGATAGCGGTCGGCCGCCATGATGACGGCCTTGTAGCCGGCAATGTTGGCCTGGCTCGACAGCACGTCCATGCTTTGCGCGCGCGTGGTGCGCGGCGCGGCCTCGAGCGCGAACGCCGTCAGGTGGGCCGCCGCCAGCCGCTGCAGACCGTCGGCATTGAACGGCTCCAGCATGCCGACCAGCACCGTGCCCGGCTTCATCTGCGCGATCTCTGCGGCCGAGGGGCTGCGCACCTTCAGCACCATGTCGGCGCCGAAGGCGCCCGCAGCATCGGTGATGTCGGCGCCGGCCGCCTGATAGGCCTCGTCGGTGGCGCTGGCGCGCAGGCCGGCGCCGGATTGCACACGCACCGTGTGGCCCTGCGCGATGAGCTTCTTGGCCGTCTCGGGGGTCACGGCGACGCGGGTTTCACCAGTCGCCGTTTCGGCGGGCACGCCTATCAGCATGGCATCTCTCCTCGGTTCACGATGGGGCGCGGTCAAAACAGCCGGCCCGACTTGTTGGATGGCGAGCTTAACAAAAGCCCTCGGGGCCATTGTGCGGCATTTTTGCACGCCTTCGTGGCGCGCGGGCGACGGGATAATTCGCGCCATGAACACCCCGCGATGGAAACCCAGCGTGACCGTGGCCGCCGTGATTGCACGGGACGGCCGCTACCTGCTGGTGGAAGAAGACACCGCCGACGGCCTGCGCCTGAACACGCCCGCCGGCCACCTGGAGCCCGGTGAATCGCCTCAGGACGGCGCCGTGCGCGAGGCGCTGGAAGAGACTGGCCGCGTCTTCACGCCCGAAGCTCTGCTGGGCGTGTACCTGGCAGCGTCGAACGACGCCCAGGGCGCGCCGACCACCTGGCTGCGCTTTGCCTTTTGCGGCAGCGCCGGCGCGGCCGACCCCGCCCGGACGCTGGACACCGGCATCGTGCGCACCGTGTGGCTGACGCCGGCCGAGATCGAAGCCAGCCGGCCGCGCCACCGCAGCCCGCTGGTGTGGCGCTGCGTGCAGGATCACCTGCGCGGCCAGCGCTTTGACCTGGCGGCGGTGGTGACGGACGCGAGCGCCCAGCACCGCATTGCCTGACCGGCGTTGCCAGATGGTTTGAAGCCTTTTCGGCCTCCAGCGCTTGCCTGACCTGCGCAAGCAGCTCTGTTTTTCATAGTAGACCACTTCAACGTCTTGGACCCGATCAGCACCTTCGCCTTGCTTGCGGCCGCCGCCTTTGGCGCCGGCGTGCTGAACGCCATTGCGGGTGGCGGCACCTTTCTCACCTTTCCGGCGCTGGTGTGGACCGGCGTGCCGCCGATTGCCGCCAACGCCACCAGCGCGCTCGCGGTCTGCCCCGGCTACCTGGGCAGCGCGCTCGGCTTTCGGCAGGAACTGGCGGCGCTGCCGCGCGCGCTGCTGATCCGCGAAGTGGTCTTGAGCGCCCTGGGCGGCGTGGCGGGCGCCCTGCTGCTGCTGGTGACGCCGGCCAAGGTGTTTGCCGGCGTCGTGCCCTGGTTGCTGCTGTTTGCCACCGTGCTGTTCGCGCTGGGCCCGCGGCTGGCGCGCTGGGCCGGCGGCACGCAGGGCGGCGGTCTGGCGCGCTGGCGCCACGCCGGGCTGCTGGCGGTGGCGGTGTACGGCGGCTACTTCAACGGCGGCCTGGGCATTTTGCTGATGGCGCTGTACCTGCTGGTGGGCGAGCAGCGGCTGAACACCGTCAACGCGCTGAAGAACCTCAACTCCTTCGTGCTGTCGGTGGTCTCGGTGATCGCTTTTGCCGCTGGCGGCGCCATCGCGTGGCACCAGGCGCTGCTGATGGCCGTGTTTGCCACCCTGGGCGGCTTTGCCGGCGCGCGGCTGGCGCGGCGCCTGCCGGTGGGCGTGGTGCGCGCCATCGT
>JAGOVZ010000206.1 GCA_018060485.1 Ottowia sp.
ACGGTCGGCCCCAACATCAAGCTCAAGGGCGTCGAGATCACCGATTGCGACACGCTGGTGGTCGAAGGCACGGTCGAGGCGACCATGAATTCGCGCGTGATCCAGATTGCCGAGCAGGGCGCCTTCAAGGGCTCGGCCGAGATCGACATCGCCGAAGTGCGCGGCGTGTTCGACGGCAACCTGACGGTGCGGCAAAAGTTGGTGATCTTCTCCACCGGCAAGGTCACCGGCAAGATTCGCTATGGCAAGATCGTGATCGAAGAAGGAGGCCAGCTTTCCGGTGAGATCACGTTCGGTACCGCATCCGGCAGCGACAGCAAGCCGGCCGCCAGCACCACCAGCAGCGCCAAGGGCGAGCAGATGGCCGTGGCGGCCTGACCACGCATTTGCCGTCGCCTGCCCGGCTGGCCGCACAGCGGCGGGCGCCGGGCCACTTCAAGGGGCCGTCTCGACGGCCCTTTTGTTTGCCCGCTCGCCGTGGATGGCGCTCGGCCTGGCGGCGCTGCTGACCGGCTGCGCCAGCGATGCGCCCACCACGCGCGGCGAGGTCAAGGGGCAAGACTTCAACGGCGCCGAACTGCTGCAAAGCGAGGGCAACCGCACCGCCAAGAACGCCATGCTGGCCAACCAGCGCAGCCTGCTGCTGCTGGCCGACAAGCTGTACCGCCGCAACCCGGCCGAATGGCGCAAGAGCGCCGCCACGCGCGAAGCCGCACTGGCCGAGGTTGAGAAGGCCATGGCCGCCGACACCCCGTGGCCGCCGCTGGCGGGCAAGCGCGACGTGGCGGCGCTGACGCTGGCGCTGTCGCCCGACTTTGCCGGCGACCGCGTGGCGGCCTTCATCGTGGCGTGCAACGACACCATCGTCACCGCGCACGGCGGCCGGCGCGACTTCTACTACCTCGACAGCATCGACCCGCAGCACATCTACAACGCCGCGCGCAACATGGAAACCGCGCTGTGGATTTTGAATTCGCGGCGCGATGCGCGCGGGGCACCGCTCTTGCTGTCGAACGAGATCACCGCCGACAGCCGCAACCTGAGCTTCGAGCGCGAATTCGGCAAGATCATCGGCCGGCTCGATTTGCTGGCCAGCACCATGACCGAGCGCTACCGCCGCGCGGCCATCAGCTACGTGCAGGGGCTGGCGCTGGGGCCGGTGCTGGCGTTTCTGCCGGTCCGTTGATCGCCCCTGAGTCGGCCTGCGGCCGCCTTCCCCCCAGGGGGACAACGCTGGCGCTCGGGGGGACCCCGAGCGCGGCGTTCCCGCGTGGCCTGCTCCGCGGCCGTTTGAAAGCGCCTGCTGCGCGGCGCTGGGGAAATCCTGATTTGGTAGCGGATTGCGCCTGATAGATGGGCGCTGGCGGCCTGTTTGGTTCAAATTTCTTTGATCGAATGACGGTTTTGTGTTGCGGTGCCGACTGCGTCACGGTCATGCAAATTGTCTGAACGCTTCCTTGAATTCACTATTCATTCGATAGCTGTTCGCGCTGATCCATCAAGCGCCAGAAGCCCAAACGACACCATTCAATCACCGCCGCCGCACCCACCGCAGCCCCCGCCCCCGTCGCCACCGCCGTCGCTCGATCCGCCGCAGCCGCTGCTGCCGCTGCCGTCGCTGCGGTTCATGGGCGCGATGGCCTCGCGAAAGGCCTGCATCTCAAGCCCCAGGGCCGAGGCGCCGATCAGCGCCAGCGCCATCGGCATCAGCGGGTCGGCCAGCCCCAGGTTGCTGCGCCGGCGCAGCGCCAGGGTGGCGCGGCGCACCAGATCGCGCCCTTCGCGCGTGCGGCGGTGGGGCAGGTTGGCGCGGAAGAACGCCAGCAGCAAGCCGCCCACGACCGTCAGGATGACGAGCAGCACCACCGGCAGGCCGCGCTGCGTGCCGTGCAGGATGCGCAGCACGCCCCAGACGAGCAAGCCCGCCCAGAGCAGATGGTGGGCGCGGTCCACCGGGTCGCGCAGGCGCTCGTCGCGGCGTGGCGAAGTGAGCAGGCCGCGCGCATGCAGCTGCTCGTGCAGCGCGTCCAGCGCGGGCTGGACCTGCTCGGCCAGCTTGTCGGGCGCAAAGCCGCGCCGCAGGGCGTCGAACACCGCGTGCTCCAGCGGGGGCGCGCCCGCGGGCGGCGGCGCGTGCGTGCGCCAGGCGCTGCCGGGCGATGCCGCCTCGTCGCTCACGCTGATCGCGCCGCGCTGCAGCAGGCTGGCCAGCGCGGTCTGCACCGCGCGCTGCGTACCGCCGGCCACATAGGCGTGGTCCACCGCCTGCAAGCCCGTGGTGCGCACCACGTCCACCGCCGCCGGCCGCCCGCGCGCGGCGCGCCAGAAGCCAAAGGCGGCCAGCGCGATCAGGGCCAGCAGGTACAGCTTGAGAAAGTCCGGGCCCGAGGTGCCGGGCTGGATGGTGACGCGACCCTGCGTGCAGCCAAGCACCAGCAGCGCCGGCAGGCTGAGCGCGATGGCCCACGCGCGCGCCGCGCTGGTGCGGGACGCGCTCAGCCACTCGGTGGGCTTGGGAAAAGCCCAGTGCGTGCGGCTGCTGACGTGCCGCGTGCGCTCTTTAAAGCGCGCTTCGGGCGCGGGCCAGATGTCGGCCGGCGGCGCCTCGCCAAACACGTGTTGATAGGCCAGCAGCGTGGCGCGGTAGCGGCTGGCGTGGCGCGCGCCCTCTTCGGCGCCGCCGCGACTGGGCACGTGGTGCAGCGTGTACCCCAGCACGCGTGGGCAGAAGTCGCCAAAGTAGCGCCTCGAATCGAGCAGGTGCGCGTGCCAGGCTTCGTCGACCGCTTCGCTGGGACACACGCGGCCCTGCAGGCGCACGGCGAGGTACAGAAAGCGGCGGTATTCGGTCAGCACGCGCTGCGTGTGCGCGGCGCGCCAGCCGGTGTTTTGTGACAGGCGCGCGCTCAAGGGGCGGGCGTCGCGCGGGTCGTCGAGCGGGTGGTCTGCCAAGCGCTGCCAGAGCGGGTGCGCCGGGCGGCTGGGGGCCAGGCGCGAGAGTTCGAAGTCTGGCACTGGCGTGGTGGCGGTTCCCTGAGCCGGGTCTTCCTTCAGTTGTGGCATGCTGCCTTCTCCTTTCTTGTTGTTGTTCTGATCTACTTCTTCTTATTGACCGCCAGATTAGGGCTGAAATGTGACGAATCGGTGAACGTCATTTTTCTGCCTTGATCATGCGACAAGGCATGCAGAGCCCGCCATGAGCGACAACACCTTCGACTACATCATCTTCGGCGCCGGGCGCCTTGAAGCCGCAGGGCGAGGGGCCCCGGCGCAGCCGGGGATCGACCCGGCGGAAAGGATGCGTGCCGGCGTATGAGCGACCTGACTTTCGACTACATCATTGTGGGAGCCGGCACCGCCGGCAGCCTGCTGGCCAACCGCCTCTCGCGCAACAAATCCAAGCGCGTGCTGCTGATCGAAGCCGGCCGCAAGGACGACTACCACTGGGTGCATATCCCCGTCGGCTACCTGTACTGCATTGGCAACCCGCGCACCGACTGGCTCTACAACACCGAACCCGCCGCCGGCCTGAACGGACGCACGCTGCGCTACCCGCGCGGCAAGGTGCTGGGCGGCTGCAGCAGCATCAACGGCATGATCTACATGCGCGGCCAGTCGCGCGATTACGACCAGTGGGCCCAGCTCACGGGCGAGGACGAATGGCGCTGGGAGCACTGCGTGCCGGACTTCAAGCAGCACGAGGATCACTACAAACTGGATAGCGCCTCGCGCTCGCCAGACAAGCGCCAGAGGCCTATTTCATCCAATTTCGCTGATCTTCACGGCCACGGCGACCGAAATGACGCGATCGCCGCGTGGCACGGCCACGGCGGCGAGTGGCGCGTCGAAAAGCAGCGCCTGCGCTGGGACGTGCTCGACGCCTTCTCTGCCGCCGCGCAAGAGGCCGGCATTCCAGCCACCGACGACTTCAACCGCGGCAGCAACGAAGGCGTGGGCTATTTCGAAGTCAACCAGAAAGCCGGCTGGCGCTGGAACACGGCCAAGGCCTTTCTGCGCCCGACCTGCTACGGCCGCCCGAACTTCGAGTTGTGGACGTCGGCGCAGGTCGCGCGCTTGGTTGTAGAGCGCGATGACAGCGGCCTGCGCTGCAGCGGCGCGCAGGTGTGGACGGGCGACGAAATGACCACGGCGCAGCTCGCGCCCGGCGGCGAGCTGATCCTGGCCGCCGGCAGCATCGGCTCGCCGCAAATCCTGCAGCTGTCGGGCATCGGCCCGGCCGGCTTGCTGCAGCAGCACGGCATTCAGGTCGCGGCCGATCTGCCCGGCGTCGGCGCCAATTTGCAAGACCATTTGCAGATCCGCAGCGTCTACAAGATCAACGGCGGCAAGACGCTCAACCAACTGGCCAGCACGCTGTGGGGCAAGGGCCTGATCGGGCTCGAATACGCTTGGCGCCGCAGCGGCCCCATGAGCATGGCGCCCAGCCAGTTGGGCGCCTTCACTCGCTCGTCGCCGGCCTTCGAGTGGCCGAACATCGAATACCACGTGCAGCCGCTCAGCCTGGACGCGTTTGGCGAGCCGCTGCACGCCTTCCCGGCCATCACCGCCAGCGTGTGCAACCTCAACCCGACCAGCCGCGGCACCGTGCACATCAAGAGCGCGCGCTTTGAAGACGCCCCCGCCATCGCGCCCAACTACCT
>JAGOVZ010000207.1:0-1916 GCA_018060485.1 Ottowia sp.
CAGTTCTTCACCCGCATCCCCATCACCGGGCGGCTGGCGGACTGGGTCGGCTACAGCCCGGCCATGCTGCGCGCCAGTGCGGGGCATTTCCCCGGCGTCGGCTGGGTGGTGGGCGCGGTGGCGGCGGCCGTGCTGGCGGTGGCGCTTTACCTGCTGCCCCCAGGGCCGCTGGGCGCGTTGGTGGCGGCCGGGCTGGCGACGGCCGCCACGGTGTGGCTGACCGGCGCTTTTCATGAAGACGGCCTGGCCGATACCGCCGACGGGCTGGGCGGCAGCGCTTCTAAAGAGAGAGCGCTGGCAATCATGAAGGACTCGCGCATCGGCAGCTACGGCGCGGTCACGCTGGTGCTGGTGGTGGGCTTGAAGATCGCGCTGACGGCGCTGCTGGCCGAGCGTGGCGCGGCGTTGGCGGCCATAGCGGTGCTGTACGCGCACGTGCTGTCGCGCGCGGCGCCGCTGGATGTGATGTGGGGCTTGCCCTACATCGGCGACGCGGACGGCAGCAAGAGCAAGCCCGTGGCGGAGTCGATCACGCGGGAGAGTATTTGGACCGGCTTGGCCTGGGCGCTGCCGGCGCTGGGCTTGATGTGGTGGGCGCTCGGGCTGTGGCAAATCGCCGTCGCCATCGTGCCGTGGATGATCGCGCTGGGCCAAATGCGGCGCTTGTTGTTGCGGCGTTTGGAAGGCTTTACCGGCGACACACTCGGCGCCACGCAGCAACTGTGCGAACTGGCCTTGCTGCTCGGCGTGGCGCTGGTCGTGCCGAGATGAGTGCCTCGTCGCCGGCCGCCGGCCCCACGCTCTGGTTGCTGCGCCACGCGCCGGTGCTGGCCGCGCCCGGCCTGTGTTACGGCCGCACCGATCTGCCGGCCGACCCCGCCGCCACGCGCCGCGCCGCCGAAACCTTGGCGAAGCAACTGCCGCGCGGCACGGTGGTCAAAACTTCGCCGCTACAAAGATGTGAGCTGCTGGCGCTTGATCTGCAAGCGCTGCGGCCTGATTTGGCATTCAAAACCGATGCGCGCCTGGCCGAGATGGACTTCGGCGCCTGGGAAGGCCAGCCCTGGGGCCACATCCCGCGCGCCGCTTTCGACGCCTGGCTGGCCGACTTCGCCGCTGCGCCGCCGGGCGAGGGCGGCGAAACGGTGCGCGCGCTGATGGCCCGCGTCGGTGCCGCGTGGGACGACTGGCGTGCCAGCGGCGCCGATGCGCTGTGGGTCACCCACGCCGGCGTGATGCGCGCCGCGCTGCTGCTCGCGCGCGGCGTGCGCCTGCCCGCGAGCGCCGCCGATTGGCCGGCCGACGACCTACCGTTTGGCGAAGTGCTGGCGCTGCAGCCGACGCCGTAGGAGCGGGCTTGCCCGCGATGGGCCGGCGCGGCCAGAGATCAGTCGCATCGCGGGCAAGTCCGCTCCCACGGCGTCATTGAAGCGCGGCCGACGCAGCGTTAAGATAACTGGATGAAAAACCAGTGTTCATTGTTTGCCGACGAAGCAATCGAACTGGTGCGCGATGCCGAAGGCGGCATCTGCTACCACCCGGCCTGCGTGCCCGAAGACGTGGCGGCCGGCTGGCTGGCCGCGCTGCTGCCGCAGGTGCCGTGGCGCAGCGAACGGCGGCCGATGTACGACCGCATCGTCGACGTGCCGCGCCTGATGGCCAGCGTGGCGCTGAACGACCCCGACCGCCCGCCCTGCATCGACGCCGCGCTGGCGGCGGTGCAGGCGGTGGCGCCCGCGCCCTACACGCGCGTCGGCCTCAACCTGTACCGCGGCGCGCAAGACAGCGTGGCCATGCACAACGACCGCACGCACGACCTGGCGCCCGGTCAGCCCATCGCCATACTCTCGCTCGGCGCGCCGCGCGACATGCTGATCCGCGCCAAGCAGGGCGGCGCCAGCCAGCGCGTGCGGCTC
>JAGOVZ010000207.1:2016-4645 GCA_018060485.1 Ottowia sp.
GCCAGCGGCTTTTCCATCGGAAACAAATGCGAGCCGTCGATCATCATCACCCGCCCCTTGGCGATGCGGGCGGTGTTCTCCAGCCCGCCCACCTGCTTCATCTCGGCCGACTGCAACCCGCCGATGAAGGCCAGCGGGCACTTCAGCGGCTGCGCGCGCAGCAGCGTGCCGATGTTGTGCGGCAGCGTGTCGTAGATGCGCGATTCGACCTCGCGGTCGAACGCCAGTTGCCACGTACCTTCGGCGTCCAACGTGCCGTGGTTGACGTAATCGTGCAGCACCTGCTCGTCCCACGCTGCAAACAGCTTCTTGCCGCGAAAGTGCTGGAACACCGCCTCGCGGTCGTCCCACTGGTGGCGGCGCTTGCGGCTGACCACGCTGGGCGACAGCCGCTTCATCAGCGGCGTGTGCTTGGCCACGCCGATCGCGCCGGCGCGCCAGCCGCCCAGCACGGGTGAATC
Organism: Ottowia sp.; assembly: GCA_018060485.1. GTDB lineage: Bacteria > Pseudomonadota > Gammaproteobacteria > Burkholderiales > Burkholderiaceae_C > Ottowia. The sequence goes on from JAGOVZ010000207.1 coordinate 2,478, forward strand.
GAGCATCACCACGCCACGCGCCAGCTCGGGGTGGCGCGCGGCGCACATCAGGCTCAGGATGCCGCCCAGCGAATGGCCGACCAGGTAGGGCGCCTCGCCGCCGGCCTGCCTTTGCTCGCGCGCAAAGTCGGCCAGCTGCTGCACCAGGTGCGGCCAGTTGTCGGTGACGGGGTAGCGCGGGTCGTGACCGTATTTTTCGATGGCGTGCACGGTGAAACCGCGTGCGCGCAGGCTGTCCAGCATCACGCGGTAGGTGCTGGCGGGAAAGCTGTTGCCGTGGGAGAAAACGATCAGGCTCATGGAGACGCAGACAGTGGAACACGCTTATTACACCAGTGCCGCCCAGCCGGTGTGTTGGCTGCGCTGGGCGTGGGCCCGAGGCGTCCCAGGGTGACGGGTCAGATCACCCGCTCGTCGGCCTGGGTGATTTTTTTCAGCACCTGGTAGCGCGCCGAGGGCACGCGCAGCGGCACCTCGGTGGCGCCGCCGTTCCACTGGGGGTCTTCAATGCTGTCGAACACCTCGCGCAGGCGCTTGCCCCAGCTTTTTTGCAGCATGGTGAAGTAGGGGTTGTCCTGGTCGATGCAGACCACGCGGTCGGACTGCAACTGATCAACCTCGTACACCACCAGGTCCAGCGGCAGCCCGACCGACAGGTTGGACTTGAGCGTCGAATCCATCGACACCAGCGCGCACTTGGCGGCTTCGTCCAGCGGCATCTCGGGCGTGATCACGCGGTCGAGCACGGGCTTGCCGTATTTCGATTCGCCAATCTGAAAGTAGGGCGTCTCGGCCGTGGCCTCGATGAAGTTGCCGGCCGAATAGACCAGAAACAACCGCATGCCTTCGCCCGCGATCTGGCCGCCCAGAATGAGCGAGACGTTGAACTCCAGGCCCGACTGGCGCAGCCAGGCGCTGTCGCGCTGGCTGATGCGGCGCACCGCCGCGCCCAGCACCTGGGCGGCATCGAACATGCTCTTGGCGTTCCAGATCGTGATCGGGTCGCCGCTTTCGGGGTCGCGGATGGCCTCGGTCTGCAAGATTTCGCGCACCGACTGCGAGATCGACAAATTGCCCGCCGACAGCATGACCATGAAGCGGTCGCCTGCGCGCTCGTAGATCAGCATCTTGCGGAAGGTGCTGATGGCGTCCAGGCCCGCGTTGGTGCGCGAGTCGGACAAAAAGACCATGCCTTCGTTGATCTTGATGGCGCAGCAATAAGTCATGATCACTACTAAATTGAGAGCTGCTTGCGCTTGTCAGTCCTGCGCTGCGAGCCTTTTCAGCTTGTAAAGCGCGTCCAGCGCATCGCGTGGACTCAAGGTGTCGGGGTCGATCACCGAAAGGGCCGATTCTACGGCGCTCACTTCCTGCGGCGTGGTGGTGGCGGGCGGCGCAAACAGATCGACCTGCGCGCGGCTCTGGTGCGCGCCTTGTTCCAGCTCGCCCAGCACATGCCGCGCGTGGTTGACCACGGCGACTGGCACGCCCGCCAACCGCGCGACCTGAATGCCGTGGCTGCGGCTGGCGGGGCCGGGTTGCAGCTCGTGCAAAAAGACAATGCCTTGCCCGCTTTCGGCCGCGCCCACGTGCACGTTGAAGGCCGCGCGGTGGCTGGCCGGGAACTCGGTCAACTCGAAGTAATGCGTGGCAAACAGCGTGAAGGCGCCCACCTTGTCGTGCAGGTGCGCCGCAATCCCGCTGGCCAGCGCCAGGCCGTCGAGGGTAGCGGTGCCGCGGCCGATCTCGTCCATCAGCACCAGCGATTCGGCGGTGGCGGTGTGCAGGATCTGCGCCGCCTCGGTCATCTCCAGCATGAAGGTCGATTGCGCGTTGGCCAGGTCGTCGGCCGCGCCGATGCGGGTGTGGATGGCGTCCAGCGGCCCCAGCCGACAGCTTTGCGCCGGCACGTAGGAGCCGACGGACGCCAGCAGCGCGATCAGCGCCACCTGCCGCATGTAGGTGCTTTTGCCGCCCATGTTGGGGCCGGTGATGATTTGCATGCGGCTTTTAAGGCCCAGCAGCGTGTCGTTGGCGATGAAGGGCGCGCCGCTGGTCTCGGCCAGGCGCGCTTCGACCACCGGATGGCGGCCGCCGCGGATTTCAATGCACGGCTCGCGCACGAACTGCGGCGCGGCCCAGTTCAGCGTCAGCGAGCGCTCGGTGAG
>JAGOVZ010000208.1 GCA_018060485.1 Ottowia sp.
GTACGGCTGCAACATCAGTTCGAGTAAGCAGCCGGTGCCCGCGATGGGAAGCTTGGCGTATGGCTCGACAATCTGTGGTCTGGATGGCGGTCTGCTGTACCGCGTTGTGGCTGGCCGGCTGCGGCGCCACGCCTGACAAGCCGGCGCCGCGCGCCGAACGCCCGCGGCCCGCGCCGCCTGCCCCGCCGCCAGCAGCACTGCCGCCCGCCCCCGACGACCGCGCCAGCCCCGCTGACGACAACGCCGCGCAAACCAGCCAGGCCATCTACGCCGAGGGCCTGCGCCTGTACCGTGCGGGCCAGTACGACGACGCCATCGCCCGTTTTGCCGCCGTGCAGTCACCGCCGTCGCTGCGCGTGCAGGCGCTCAAGCACACCGCCTTCGGCTATTGCGTGACCAACCGCCTGCCGCTGTGCCAGCGCGCGTTTCAGGACGCGCTGGCGCTGTCGCCCGCTTTTCGGCTGACCAAGGCCGAGCAGGGGCACCCGGTGTGGGGGCCGGTGTTCACCAAGGCTTTGCAGCAGAGTCAGCCGGCGCGGCGCCGCTGACGCCATCGTCCGCCGCGCCGATTGCTCCACATTCAATAGCTGCTCGCGCTTGCCAGACAAGCGCTGGGGCTCGTTTTCAATCAGCGCGCCAGGCCAACGCCGCCATCGCCAGCACGCTGAAAGCCGCGCCGGCGCCGAACGTCCACGCCGGCCCCAGGTATTGCCACAGCAGCCCCGCCAGCACACTGGCCGCCAGCAGGGCGACGCCACTCACCAGGTTGAAAAAGCCGAAGGCGGTGCCGCGCAGATCGGCCGGCGCCTGGGCCGCCACCATGGCAGCCAGCAACCCCTGCGTCATGCCCATGTGCACGCCCCACAGCGCCACGCCCAGCAGCAGGCCCACCCAGTGCGTGCTGACGGCCAGCACCACGTCGGCCAGCACCAGCACCGACAGGCCGGCCAGCAGCAGCCCGTGGTGCGACACGCGATCCGACAGCTTGCCGAACGGATAGGCGGTGAGCGAATACACCACGTTCATCGCCACCATCACCAGCGGCACCGCCGCCAGCGCCATGCCGAGTTGCTCGGCGCGCAGCACCAGAAACGCCTCGGAAAAGCGCGCCAGCGTGAACACCGCGCCGACGCCGACCACCCACCAGTAGGCGCGCGGCAGGCGCTTCAGGTTGGCGCGGCTGATCGGGTTGCTGCGCGCGGCGCCGGCCGGGCGCGCCGGCTCGCGCACGCCCACCATCAGCAGCAACACGGCCAGCAGCGCCGGCACCACGGCCACCGCGAACACGGCGCGAAAGTCGTTCGCCCACAGCAGCATCAGCGCCACCGCCAGCAAGGGGCCGACAAAGGCGCCCACCGTGTCGAGCGACTGCCGCAGCCCGAAGGCGGCGCCGCGCTGCTCAGGCGGCGCGATGTCGGCCACCAGCGCATCGCGCGGCGCGCCGCGAATGCCCTTGCCCACGCGGTCCAGCAGGCGCGCGGTGAAGATCAGGCCCGGCCCGGTGGCCAGCGCAAACAGCGGCTTGGTGGCCGCGCCCAGCCCGTAGCCCAGCACCGCCAGCGGCTTGCGGCGGCCAAACCAGTCGCTGATGACGCCCGAGCACACCTTCAGGATCAGCGCCGTCGCTTCGGCCAGCCCCTCCAGCAACCCGACCAGCGCCACGCCCATGCCCAGCGTGCCGACCATGAACAGCGGCAGCAGCGCATGGATCATCTCGCTGGAGATGTCCATCAGCAGGCTGACGAAACCCAGCACCCAGATGCCGGCGGGCAGGCGCGGGGTGGCGGCGGGCGGTGCGGCGGTCATGGCGGCTGGCGACAAATTTTCGGCCGCCATTGGACCATGGGCCCGTCCGCGCCCTTGCGCCACAATGGCACGATCCTCCGCGAGCCCCCAAGTCATGAGTCAACCCGACCAGTCGGCCCCCGCCGACCCGCTGCGCGCGCCGCACCAGCCGATCAGCGGCTATTACCAGACCGAGGACGAGCGCGCCGGCTTCCTGCGCGAGATCTTCGATTCCACCGCCACCGATTACGACAAGGTCGAGCGCACGCTGGCGCTCGGCACCGGCCCCTGGTACCGGCGCCGCGCGCTGGAGCGCGCCGGCCTGGCGCCCGGCATGCGCGTGGTCGACGTCGGCTTTGGCACCGGCCTGGTGGCGGCGCAGGCGATCAAGATCATCGGCAGCGCCGATTTGCTGACCGGCGTCGACCCCAGCCCCGCCATGATGGGCGCCAGCCCGCTGGCCAAGCAGGTCAAGCTGGTCGAAGGCAAGGCCGAGCGCATTCCGCTGCCCGACGCCTGCGCCGACTTCATCAGCATGGGCTACGCGCTGCGCCACGTGAGCGACGTCAGCGCGGCGTTCAGCGAATTCCACCGCGTGCTGAAGCCCGGCGGGCGCCTGTGCATCCTGGAAATCACCAAGCCCGAAGGCGCCGTGGGCAATGCGCTGCTCAAGGGCTACATGCGCGGCTGGGTGCCGCTGGCGGCGCGGCTGTCGGGCTCGGCCACGCACACGCCGCGCATCTGGCGCTATTACTGGGACAGCATCGAAGCCTGCGCGCCGCCCGCGCGCATTCTGGAGACGCTGCGCGCGGCCGGCCTGGTGGAGGCCAATCGCTACGTCGAGCTGGGCATCTTCTCCGAATACCGTGCCCGCAAGCCGGTGTGACCGCCCTCGCGCGCCCGCCTGTCATCACGCGCCGCCGCGTGGCGTGGGCGCTGGGCGCCGCCGCCCTGCCCTGGGCCTTGCCCGGTTGCGCACCCATCGCCCGCCCGGTGACCGCGCGCATGGATAGCCTGCGCGAACCCGCCGACCCGGCGCGCCGCGCCGAAACGCTGCTGGTGCTGCTGCCCGGCGCCTACGACACGCCGCAGGACTTCGTGCGCGAAGGCTTCGTGCAGGCGGTGCGCGAGCGCGGCCTGCCGCTCGATCTGCTGCTGCCCGATGCGCACATTGGCTACTACAACGGCCGCCTGATCGTCGAACGCCTGCTCCATGAAGTGGTGCGGCCGGCGCGCGCGGCCGGCTACGTGCGCGTCTGGCTGGCCGGCATTTCGCTCGGCGGATACGGCTCGCTGCTGTTTGCGCGCGATCACGGCGCGCTGCTGGACGGTGTTTTCGTCATGGCCGCCTTCCTGGGCCGGCGCGACCTGCCCGCCGCCATCGCGCAGGCCGGCGGCCTGGCAGCGTGGAACGGCGAGCTGCCCGGCGCCGACGCGCACGACCTGGCGCTGTGGCGCTGGCTGCGCGCCTACGCCGGCGCGCCCAGCCCGTCGCACCCGCCGCTGTGGATGGGTTACGGCGAGGACGACCGCTTTGTGATGAGCAACCGCCTGGTGGCGGCCGTGCTGCCGCCCGCGCAAGTCTTCACCACCGAGGGCGGCCACCAGTGGGCGCCGTGGCGCCGGCTGTGGGCGCGCTTTCTGGACCGCGCACCGTGGGCGGGCGCACCGCGCTGATCCGGGCATCACCGCATTGCCGGCGCCGCCGGCAGGCCGTACAGTGGCCGTTGACGCTCTACCGGAGACCGCCATGAAAACCCTGGTCGACCAACTGGCCCAGTACGCCGACTACCACCGCGACCGGCGCAACATCGCCACGCACTTCGTCGGCATCCCGATGATCGTGCTGGCGGTGCAGGTGCTGCTGTCGCGCCCGGCCCTGCAGGCCGGCGCCTTTGTGCTGACGCCCGCGCTGCTGACCACGCTGCTGGCCTGCCTGTACTACGTTGCGCTCGACCGGCCGCTCGGCGTGCTGATGGCCGCGCTGCTGGCCGCCGGCCTGGCGCTGGCCGGGCAGATTGCCGGGCTGTCCACCAGCGCCTGGCTGGGCTGGGGCATCGGCCTGTTCGTGGTCGGCTGGGTGATTCAGTTCGTTGGCCACATCTGGGAAGGGCGCAAGCCGGCCTTTGTCGACGATGTGATCGGCCTGGTGATCGGGCCCTTGTTCGTGGTGGCTGAACTGGTGTTTGCGCTGGGCCTGCGGCGCGACCTGCACGCGGCGATCACCGAGCGCGCCGGGCCGATGCGCGGCGGCCCGCGTGCGCAAGGCGCGCACTGAAGTTCCACTATTTTTTCAATAGCTGCCTGCGCTTGTCTGACGTGCGCTGGCGGCCGATATGACTTGAAAAATCCGGCCTGACGATGATTTGCCGCACAATGCCCGGATGCAGCAGAACTTCATCGCCAACCAGTCCGTCGCCTCGCATACCGGCCGCACGCTGCCGGTGATTGATCCGTCCGACGGCCAGCCTTTTGACGACATCCAGCGCAGCGACGAGCGCGACATCAACGACGCCGTGCGCGCCGCGCGCCAGTGCTTCGAAGGCCCGTGGAGCGCCTTGAGCGCCGCCGAGCGCGGGCGCCTGCTGATGGCGCTGTCGCGCAAGGTCGCCGAACACGCCGACGAGCTGGCCGCCATCGAACAGCGCGACTGCGGCAAGCCCACAAGCCAAGCCGCCGCCGACGCCGCCGCGCTGGCACGCTACTTCGAGTTCTACGCTGGCGCCTGCGACAAGTTCCATGGCGAAACCATCCCCTACCAAAACGGCTACAGCGTCTTCACCTGGCGCGAGCCGCACGGTGTGACCGGCCACGTGATTCCGTGGAACTACCCGATGCAAATCTTCGG
>JAGOVZ010000209.1 GCA_018060485.1 Ottowia sp.
CGCGCACCTCGCGCGCGGCGCTGTCCGGCGGTGGCGCGGTCGGGCTGGCGCAGGCGGTGAGCAGCGCGGCGGCGCCGGCCAGCCAGGCGCGGCGCGTCCAGGCGGTGGATGGGGTCATGGCTTGTCTCCTCTGTGGTGCGTGGTGCATTGTGGCGTCGCGCCTCAGGGCTCGGCAAGCCAGTAGGCCAGCAGGATCAGCCCGACGATCAGCGTCAGCCCGCCGATCAGCGCCCAGCGCCAGGCCGGCGGGGCGTGGCGCAGTTCCATGAACTCCAGGATCACGCCCAAGCCCTTGAGCCACGCCAGGCCAAACACCAGCGCCATCATGGCCAGCCGCGGCGGCACCAGCGCGCCGCTGTGGCCGAGCCACCAGGTGAAGGCGGTGGCGGCCAGCAGCAGCAGCCAGACGATGTCGAGGCCTTTGACTTTCATCGCATCACGTAGACCAGCGGAAACAGCACCAGCCACAGCAGATCGACCAGGTGCCAGAAGGCGGCTGCGGTCTCCAGCGCGTGGGCGTTGGGCGCGCCGCGCGGCTGGCGCAGCAGGCCCACGCCGACCAGCCCCAGCGCCAGCAAGCCGGCCAGCACGTGCAGCAGGTGAAAGCCGGTCAGGATGAAGTAGAAGTCGAAGAACAAATTGGTCGACAGGCCAATGCCTTGGGCCGCCTTGTCGGCGTACTCGTGCAGCTTGAGCGCGACGAAACCCGCACCGCCCAACATGCCGGCGATGAGCCAGCGCAAGCCGGCGCCGCGCGCGCCGGCCCGCACCGCGTGCACCGCGCGCGCCACGCACCAGCTGGCCGTGAGCAGCAACGCGGTGTTGATGGCGCCGGCGCTCAGATCAAGCTGCTGTTGCGAGCTGCTGAACAGCTCCAGGTGGCGCGCCCGCGTGAAGGCGAAGGCGCCGAACAGCACGCAAAACGTCGCGCCTTCGAGCAGGATGACGTACCAGATGAACAAATCGCCCGGCAGGCGCGGTGCGGTGCGGGTGGCCGTGCTCATGGCGTGGTGTCGTGACTTGTCACTTCTGATTTCATAGCTGCTCGCGCTTGCCTGACAAGCGCTGGAGCCGAAAAATCCTTCAAGTCGACCATCACTGCGGGCGCGGCGGCTGGTCGCTGCCGGCCACCGCGATCAGCGCCACCGGCTCGGCCTGCAGCAGGCTGCCTTCGCGCCAGCCCTTCCAGGTGGCGATGCCCAGCAGCACGATGACCAGCGACGCCAGCGCCAGCGCGATCATGGCCGGCGCCTGCGCCGCACTGTGCTGCTGCGCCAGCCGCAACGTCAGCGTGGCAAATGCCGCCAGCGGAAAGCCGATCGACCAGAAGCCGATCGAAAACGGCTGCGCCAGCAAGCGCCGGCCGATCTGCAGGCTCCACAGCAAGAAGAACAGCGCCACGCCCCAGCACATCCACGCCAGCAGCGGCGGGCCGCCCAGTTGCAGCGCCGCCGAGCCAATCACCGCCGGCGGCGCGATGCTGATGAAGGTGGCCGGCAGCAGCCGCTCGGCCCACAGCCCTTGCGCGGCGATGCGCGCCAGGATCAGCGCCAGCAGCACCGGCCACAACAGCAGCCCGATGCCGAACTGCGCCGCCGCCCAGGCGCCCGCGCCGAGGCTGACGCCGGCCAGCGGCGCCAGCACGTTGCCGACCACGGGAATCAGCAGCACTGGCGTCAGCGCGGCCCAGCTTAAAGACTGCGCCTTGTCGGCGCTCAGCCAGCGCGTGGCCACCCACAGCGTGGTGAAGAGTTGCAGCAGCGAACCCAGCCACCACAGCGCGGCCAGCCACGCGCTGGTGCCGAGCAGCGACACGCCGCAAGTGGCCAGCAGGATGATCGACACCGGAATCGTGGCGATGAAGGCATGGCGCACCGGGTGCTTCAAGTCGGCCGCCAGCGCCTCGGGGTAGTGCTGCCAGCGAATCCACGACAGCACCGCCAGCGCGACAAACAGCAGCGCCGCCGCCGCCGCCAGCACCAGCGCGCCGGCCCCCGCCATCTCGCCCAGGATCGGCTCGGCGCGCCCCCACGCCAGCGACAGCCCGGCCAGCCCCATGACGCTGGCAAACCAGTTCGGTGCGAGGTGCTTGAGCGCGTCGGGTCCTTGGGGCATGGGGCGATGATGCCACGCACGCGACTATGTTTTTAATAGCTGCTTGCGCAGTAGAGACGTGCGCCAAAGCCCATTTTCACTTGAAGCCGCGCAGCAGGCGAGCACCGAAGGCCGCGGAGCAGGTCACGCCGGAACGCCGTGCTCGGGGTTCCCCCGAGCGCCAGCGTTGTCCCCCTCAGGGGGAAGGCGCCGCCGGCGCCTCAGGGGGAGCGTTATAAGCAAACAAGAAATCAATCGTTCCTTTTGCGAACAGCGGCTTTCATCATCGCGGCTCTGTTTTTCAGGAAAGCCGGAGCCCGCACCATGAACCACCGCCGCCTTGCGCTGCACGCCCTCGCCACCGCTGCCCTGCTGGCTGGCGCACCCTTCGCCCACGCGCAGCAACCCGCCGCCGTGACCCTGCTCAACGTCAGCTACGACCCCACGCGCGAGTTCTACGTCGACTTCAACAAGGCGTTTGCCAAACACTGGAAGGCCAACACCGGGCAGGACGTGACGGTGAAGCAATCGCACGGCGGCTCGGGCAAGCAGGCGCGCTCGATCATCGACGGGCTGCAAGCCGACGTCGCCACGCTGGCGCTGGCCGGCGACACCGATGCCCTCGTCACGCACGGCGCGCTGATCCCCAAGGACTGGCAAAAGCGCCTGCCGCACAACAGCTCGCCCTACACCTCGACCATCGTGCTGGTGGTGCGCGCGGGCAACCCGAAGGGCATCAAGGATTGGGACGACCTGGTCAAGCCCGGCGTGAAGGTCATCACGCCCAACCCCAAGACCAGCGGCGGCGCGCGCTGGAACTACCTCGCCGCCTGGGAATACGCCAAGCGCAAGGCCGGCGGTGACGACGCCAAGGCCAAGGCCTTCGTCGCCCAGCTGTACCAGAACGTGCCCGTGCTCGACACCGGCGCGCGCGGCTCGACCATCACCTTTGGCCAGCGCGCGCAGGGCGACGTGCTGATCGCGTGGGAGAACGAGGCGCATCTGCTTGAAAAAGAGTTCGGTGCCAAGTTCGACATCGTCTACCCCAGTCTCTCGATCCTGGCCGAGCCTGCGGTGACGGTGGTCGACAAGAACGTCGACAAGCACGGCACGCGCGCCGTGGCGCAGGCGTACCTGGACTACCTGTACACCGACGAAGGCCAGGACCTGGCCGGCAAGCACTTCTACCGCCCCATCAGCGACAAGGCCGCGGCCAAGTACGCCAGGCAGTTCCCCAAGCTCAACCTGTTCACCATCGACCAGGCCTTTGGTGGCTGGGCGCAAGCTGGCAAGACGCACTTTGCCGACGGCGGCCAGTTCGACCAGATCTACACCAACAAGTAAGCCGCTTTCACCCCACCCCAAGAGGAGTTCGCCATGCCCCAGCCCATCACCCGCCCGTTGCCGCCCACCGCCCTGCGCGTGCTGGCCGCCACCGCCGATGCGTGGGGCCTGTGCATGTGCGCGCCCTTGCCGGCGATCCGCACGCGCGCCGCACCGCGCCACGCCGCGCACAGCTCGCCAAAGGAACTGCGCCAGTGGCCGTATTGGCCGGACTACCCCAGCGCCGCGATTGGTTGGCGATGAATTGACCCGGAGCGATTTCAAGCCAAAGGCGCCGCCAGCGCTTGAAGAACAAGCGCGAGCAGCTACGATTTTTGAACTGGGTTGCCCTCACCTTTCTTCGACAAGCTCGGGAAAGACCAACCCTTTCCCAGGAGCAGAGGGAGAAAACCCAAGGCCGAGCGCAGCGATGGCCCGAATGGGTTTCAACCCCCTTCTGGCCGTGCCGAGAAGCGCAGGGCGTGGGGCGGGCGCGCAGAGAAGCATGCGCGCTTCGTGCTCTGACTCGCTGCCGCTGTTTGAACGGAGCGCTGTAAGCGCGAAGTGAGTTCGGCAGCGCCGCCCCGCGCACGAGCATCGCAGGCTGCCCGCAGGGCCACGGCCAGTGGGGCGCACTTCTTTGGCCTACTTTTCTTGTGCGAGCAAGAAAAGTAGGTCGCCCGCCGGGGCGAACTCCCGGCCGAAAGCGCCTCCATCCCGTCCCCTAGCCCAACACAAGCCCCTGCACCCAGCCGCACCCCACGTCACGTGTACGATTGCCCGCGCGCTCTCGTTCGGCCATTCACCCATTCAGGAGACCCATCATGACCACCCCCGCCTACCCCCACACCCAACTCCACATCGACGGCCAATGGTGCGACGCCGAAGGCGGCAAGACCATGGCCGTGTTCAACCCCGCCACCGGCGCCGAGATCGGCCGCCTGGCCCACGCCAGCCGCGCCGACCTCGACCGCGCGCTTGCCGCTGCGCAAAAAGGCTTCGAGACCTGGCGCGCCGTGCCCGCGCATGAACGCGCCGCGCTGATGCGCAAGGCGGCGCAAATCTTCCGCGAGCGCGCCGACGAGACCGCGCGCCACCTGACCCTGGAGCAAGGCAAGCCTTTGCCTGAGGCCAAGGGCGAAGTGCTGGCCGCCTGCGACGTCATCGAGTGGATGGC